>NZ_CAUQTU010000003.1:0-198546 GCF_963521255.1 uncultured Streptococcus sp.
TGATGACTCTTACAGTTACCGGTACTTCTTCTTCTGATCCATCTGGGTATCTTACCCTTACGTTTCCATTGATGATATCACCTGGATTCTTATCAGCTGGAATGGTTACAGTGACTTTACCATTGTTATCTACTGTGATTCCTGGTGTTCCACTTGTGTAAGTTGTTCCTGCTGGAATTGTCTTACCACTTGCTTCTCCTACTGGAATCTCTACTGATGTTCCTGGTTTGCCACTTCCATCATTGTATCTAGGTGCATAATCATCTTTGTCTCTGTTGATGACTCTTACAGTTACCGGTACTTCTTCTTCTGATCCATCTGGGTATCTTACCCTTACGTTTCCATTGATGATATCACCTGGATTCTTATCAGCTGGAATGGTTACAGTGACTTTACCATTGTTATCTACTGTGATTCCTGGTGTTCCACTTGTGTAAGTTGTTCCTGCTGGAATTGTCTTACCACTTGCTTCTCCTACTGGAATCTCTACTGATGTTCCTGGTTTGCCACTTCCATCATTGTATCTAGGTGCATAATCATCTTTGTCTCTGTTGATGACTCTTACAGTTACCGGTACTTCTTCTTCTGATCCATCTGGGTATCTTACCCTTACGTTTCCATTGATGATATCACCTGGATTCTTATCAGCTGGAATGGTTACAGTGACTTTACCATTGTTATCTACTGTGATTCCTGGTGTTAAGCTTGTGTAGGTTGTTCCTGCTGGAATTGTCTTACCACTTGCCTCTCCTACTGGAATCTCTACTGATGTTCCTGGTTTGCCTCTACCATCATCATACTTCGGTGCGTAATCATCTTTATTCGGACGTCCAACTACTACTGGAACATCTACTGTCTCTGTTGATCCATCTGGATAAGTTACGATTACTACTGCATTTCCTACATTACCAGATGTATTTGTTGATGGCTTACTTTGTACCGTTAATGTTCCTGGTGCATAGTTTTGTACTTTTGCCTTCACTTCATCATCCGTAATGTTATGGTTATACGGAACTGTTAATGTTTCTCCTGTTGGATTGTATTTAACTTTTTGTTCTTGTACAACAATTTCAATTACTTTTGTCGTTGGTGTATTGTTTTTGTCATAAGCAGTAATAGTTACTCGTTTTGTTCCTGCTGTTCCAGTCGGCGTTCCTGTAATTTTTCCATTTGCGAACGTTAATCCTGCTGGTAAATCTGTTACCACTATCGGATTATTATCGCGCATTCCTACTCCGCCTCTATTATCTTCAGCTGTTACTGGAATTTCTGGAATTGGTTCACGATTTGTTACCGTTGCTCCATTTGCTGTGATTGTTGGCCCTGTTACATCTGTTACTGTAACTGGTACATCTACATTTTCAGACGATCCATCTGGGTATCTTACTTGCACTACCGCATTTCCTGCGTTTCCTGCATTCGCTGTTGATGGTCTACTTACAACCGTTAATGTTCCAGGTGCATAGTTACTTACTTTTGCTTTTAATTCTGCATCTGTAATGGTATGGTTTTGGTTTACAGTTAATCCTGCTCCTGTTGGAGTGTGAACTTCGGCTTGACTTCGTACTGTAATGGTGATTGTTTTTGTTGTTGGCGTATTGTTTCTATCATATGCCTTAATCGTTACTGTACTATTTCCAGGTGCTCCAGTTGGTGTTCCTGTAATTCGTCCGTTTGAATATGTTAATCCTGCTGGTAATCCTGTTACTTCAATAGGATTATTTTGACGCATTCCAACTCCGCCTCTATTATCTTCAGCTGTTACTGGAATTGGCGTGATTGGTTCACGATTTGTTACTGTTGCTCCGTTTGCTGTAATTGTTGGTCCTGTTACATCTGTTACTGTAACTGGTACATCTACATTTTCAGACGATCCATCTGGGTATCTTACTTGCACTACCGCATTTCCTGCGTTTCCTGCATTCGCTGTTGATGGTCTACTTACAACCGTTAATGTTCCAGGTGCATAGTTACTTACTTTTGCTTTTAATTCTGCATCTGTAATGGTATGGTTTTGATTTACAGTTAATCCTGCTCCTGTTGGAGTGTGAGCGTCTGCTTGGCTTCGTACTGTAATGGTAATTGTTTTTGTACCCATATTCCCATTTTTGTCATAGGCTTTAATGGTTACTGTACTATTACCTGGCGCTCCAGTTGGTGTTCCTGTAATTCGTCCGTTTGAATATGTTAATCCTGCTGGTAATCCTGTTACTTCAATCGGATTATTATCGCGCATTCCTACTCCGCCAGTATTATCTACAGCTGTTACTGGAATTTCTGGAATTGGTTCTCTATTTGTTACTGTTGCTCCGTCCGCTGTAATTGTTGGTGGTATAGTATCAGGCGCTGTTACAGTTAATGTGAAAGTTACAGGATTAGCTCTGTTACCTGCATTATCGGTAGCATTAAAAGTAATCGTAGTTGTTTTACCAACATCTTCTGCAGTTGTTGTAATTGTAATTTTAGTTATTTTTTCAGTATCAGTAACTTTTACATTAGTACTTGTTGCTTTGCCAGAGAAAAATCTAGTACCGTATTTCTTTAGGAAATCCCCAGCATCAAGGTTAACAACTTTATTATCTCTTGCTGTTACAGCGAATGTTACTGTAGTACCTTCTACTACTGTTTGACTAGCTGGTGATATTGTTAATGTAGGTGGTTGGTTATCTGGAGCTTCTGTTACTGTAACTGGTACATCTACATTTTCAGACGATCCATCTGGGTATCTTACTTGCACTACCGCATTCCCAACGTTTCCTGCATTAGTTGTTGATGGTTTACTTACAACTGATAATGTTCCAGGTGCGAAGTTACTTACTTTTGCCTTCACTTCATCATCTGTAATTGTATGGTATTGGTCTACTGTTAATCCTGCCCCTGTTGGGTTATGAGCATCTGCTTGGCTTTGTACTGTAATTGTGATTGTTTTTGTTGTTGGCGTATTATTTCTATCATATGCCTTAATCGTTACTGTACTATTCCCTGGTGTTCCTGTTGGTGTTCCTGTAATTTGTCCGTTTGAATATGTTAATCCTGCTGGTAATCCTGTTACTTCAATAGGATTATTTTGACGCATTCCAACTCCGCCTCTATTATCTTCAGCTGTTACTGGAATTGGCGTGATTGGTTCACGATTTGTTACTGTTGCTCCGTTTGCTGTAATTGTTGGTCCTGTTACATCTGTTACTGTAACTGGTACATCTACATTTTCAGACGATCCATCTGGGTATCTTACTTGCACTACCGCATTTCCTGCGTTTCCTGCATTCGCTGTTGATGGTCTGCTTACAATTGATAAGGTTCCTGGGCCAGCATTACTTACTTTTGCTTTTAGTTCTGCATCTGTAATTGTGTGATTTTGGTTTACAGTTAATCCTGCTCCTGTTGGATTGTAAACATCTGCTTGGCTTCGTACTGTAATGGTAATTGTTTTTGTACCCATATTGCCATTTTTATCGTAGGCTTTGATGGTTACTGTACTATTTCCTGGCGCTCCAGTTGGTGTTCCTGTAATTCGTCCGTTTGAATATGTTAATCCTGATGGCAATCCTGATACTTCAATCGGATTATTATCACGCATTCCAACTCCGCCTCTATTATCTTCAGCTGTTACTGAAATTGGCGTGATTGGTTCACTTTTAGTTACTGTGGCATTATTTGCCGTAATTGTAGGAGGTGTTGTATCTCTTGGAGTTAGACTTGTCCCTAACGTACCCATAATATATGACTGGTTAGTAGTAGGTCCTTTTGTTACGGATGCAGCATACACTCGCCCATAAGCATTCGCTTCAGCTTCAGTAATATCATTTTTCAGCTTAATCTTCGCATGCATATGCACTGCATAATCACTACTTTCTCTCCTAACATCTAGTCCTAAATAATACGATAGTCCTGGATAGCGATTATTCTTATCTTTAGTGAGTTGATTTAGAGTAGGATCATTTTGATTATTTTTAAATACATCCCATCTTTGATTATCACGAGTCACCCCTGAGTTTGGATCATAAAATGTATCTCTATCAGCATTAAAAATTCGATATTGCTGACTCCATGGGTTTGTAATTGTCGCAGTATTTCCATATTGTTCGAATCCTTGGAACCCATCAGAAAGTCTTCTACCTCCAGTATTACGGTAACGTGTAAAGGTTAACTCTTTTACCGTATTAGATGGATCCATGATATTAAATGGTGCTTGGAAGTAGTAGTGTTGTTGATAAGAATTAACTGTCATCTTTCTTCCATCATTATTGAAGAAGACATCATAAACAATCCATTTTCCTTCACTATCTTGCATATAGTAGGCTTTGATATCTGTTTTATTTAATGTTAATTCTGGTTCATCATTTCTCGTTCTACGTCCATTATTTCCTGCCATATTAGGGTCAACCGAGGCAAAATATCTGATATTTGCTAGGGCTCCTGAACTAATCTGGCCATCTGTTCTGAAGTGAGTTCCTTGACCCATACTTTGACCATTACGTGAGTCACGAGCACCTGAAGTCAAACGCGTTGTAGCGTTTTTAACAGAATTAAACATTCTCTTCACACGTTTAGTCATATCTTCAACATCGTTCAGAGAAACTGTTGTATTCTGAATAACCCCTTGGGCTAATCCCAAGAGTTCGTTAGCTTTTTCAAATACTTCTTTAGTTGATTCATGTTCAGGAAGCTCAAGAACCGCTGCTTGTAATTGATCAGCAGACAATTTTAGTGATTCTTTCTTATCTGAAATAGTTTTATCAGCTTCACTTAGTTCAGAAGTGATTTTATTATCTTTGATTTCAGTCTTATTCTCAGTTGCAGTTTCTTGAACCTTGCTTGATGCTTTAGTAGCATTTGATAAGACAGTTAAATCACTTTCTAAAAGGGAAAGTAGTTCATCTACATCCTTCTGCGTTGCAGTATCACTATCTAGTAGGGCTTGCCCTTTTTGAACTCTGTCCTTAATCGGAGAAATAACTGACTTGTCAAGATCTGATTTCGATGACAGAGTAGTCTTTAACTCTTCAACTACTTTTTTTAATTTCGCTTTATCAACCACTTTGACAACGTTTTCATTATTGGTTGTCATCTTCTTTTCCGAAGGATTCTGTGCAACTTCTACTTTAATATCAGTAGGTTGTTGAATCTCTGTAAGTGATTTATCCTTCTCTTTCTGGTTAACCACATCTGTGGTAGGTTGTGAATTATTTGCAATCACACTATCCGCACTAGCAACGCGCGCACCCAAAAACATCAGTGCTGCAACAGCTACTGAAGCCGCACCAAAGCTATATTTACGAATAGAGAAGCGTAAAACTTTTTCACGTTGGTGACGCTTTACTCTACTTAGTGAATTCGATTTGTTTCCCATTTTTCCTCCTTATGTCAAAACACAAAATCAAATTAAAAAGCAATTTTTATAGCTAATTCCAAGTAGGAATATAACCATAAAAAATTACTATGATGAGTATTTTACACATCACAGCTATCACAGCTATCACAGCTATCACAGCTATCACAGCTATCACAGCTATCACAGCTCAATTATACCATTTTTAATATCTTTAAACAACAAAAAACATGATTCCAGCGTCAATAAAAATTGAAAATTTTTAATTATTCACAAAATGTTAATATGTTATATTGTTTTAAATAAAAAAGAGAGGTTTCCCTCTCTATCAAATCTAGATTTTTTCTTCTTTGATATCAATCACAATCTCTTCTGATTCATCAAGAGTTTCGGCCTTTTCTTGCCATTGCTCCTTGAGATTATTGAATCGATCTTTTGATGCTTCTGTCGCTTGACGAGCACATGATTTGGCTTGAGCAAGGACGCTGTCCACAGTGATTTCACCTGACTCAACCTGTTCTTTGGTTTTAAGAACAAAATCTGTAGCATGCTCCTTGACTTCTGTCAGTTTTTCACAGACCTGCTCTTTGGCATACTCAGGATCTTCTCGCAAATCATCTAGAAAATCTTGAGCCTGACTGCAAACTTGTTTGCCCTTGTCGCTTGTTAAAAACAAAGCAAGAGCTGCACCTGAAACGGTTCCTAAAAGGATTGAGGATAGTTTACCCATAAGAATTCTCCTTTTTTATTTTTTGAAAAATTTACTTGCAAGACGAAGAGCTGATAAGCTTGCACCAGTCTTAATGGTTTTTGAACCAGCTGATGAAGCTTTCTTGCTCAAGACCCGCGCATGGTCATTGAGGTCTGAAACAGATAGAGACAGATCTGCAACAGCACTAAAGAGTGGATCAATCGTTGCTACCTTGACATTGATATCATCTGCCAAGACATTGACCTTAGCCAGCAATTCATTGGTATGATGCAAGGTCACATCTACATCTGAAGTTAAGGTTTTAATCGTCTTCTCTGTTTCATCAATCACACGTCCAAGCTTTTGTACAGTAATGATTAGATACACTAAAAATACAATCAAAGCAAGGGCTACAAGAATATATGCAACTTCTAACATTTACTTTTCCTCCTCTGAAATATAGTACGGAGCCTTCTTTCGATTTTGATATAGAATGATAAAAATACCGAGACCGATAAGGACAACTGATAGCCATTGAGACACTCGAAGTCCAAAGAACATGAGACTATCTGTCCGCATGCCTTCGATAACCATACGACCGAAACCATACCAAATCAGGTAGAAAGCAGTGATATGACCTCTTCTGAGACTCTTCCATTTCCGTCTGAATATCAGAATCAAGACAAAGCCAAGCAGATTCCATAGAGATTCATAAAGGAAGGTCGGTTGACGGTAGCTCCCATCAATATACATCTGGTCACGGATAAAGCCAGGTAGATAATCCAGATTATCCACTGCTGCACCATAAGCTTCTTGGTTAAAGAAATTGCCCCAGCGACCCAAACTTTGGGCTATCATGACGCTCGGCGCCGCAATATCTAGAAAATCCCAAGTATTGATGAGTTTACGATCAGCAAAGATATAAAGTACAAGAGCCCCAGTTATTAAACCACCATAGATGGCCAAACCACCATTCCAAATGGCAAAAATTTCTCCCAAGTTCTGACTATAGTAATCAAAACGGAAAATGACATAGTAGAGACGAGCTCCTAAAATAGCCAGAGGAAAGGCTACTAAGATAAAATCTAAAATATCGTCTGGTATAATCTTCTTTCTAGGCGCTTCTTTCATGGTCAAATAAACCGCAAGAATCAAGCCTGTCACAATACACAAGGCATACCAACGAATAGCTAGAGGACCTAGATGAATAGCAATTGGATCAAGCATCATGCACCTCGTTTTGAGCAATAAGATTTGTCAAGCGTTCTTCGAACAAACGCGTCGCATCAAAGCCCATTTCCTTAGCACGATAATTCATAGCAGCAGCCTCAATCACGACAGAGATATTACGACCTGTTTTCACTGGAATGCGGATACGAGGAATGGCTACACCAGAAATTTCTAATTCCTCTGCATTGTTTCCAAGACGATCAAAAGTCTTATGCGTATCATAATTTTCCAAGTAGACAGCCAACTGGACCTGTGAAGAATCCTTGACAGCACTGGCACCGTAGAGGCTCATAATATCGATAATCCCAACCCCACGAATTTCAATCAAGTGTTTCAAGATTTCAGCAGGTTCTCCCCAAAGAGTTAATTCATCCTTAGAATAAATATCTACCCGATCATCTGCTACCAAGCGGTGACCACGTTTGACAAGCTCCAGACCTGTCTCACTCTTACCGATACCACTATCACCTTGAATCAAGACACCCATCCCATAGATATCCATCAAAACCCCATGAACACTGGTACGTTCAGCCAAACGAGAATCAAGGTAATTAGATAACTCTCCAGACAAACGACTGGTCGCGGTACGGCTGGTTAAAATGGCAATCTTACATTCTCTGGCTGCCTTTAACATTTCTTCTGGAACCACCAAACCACGAGCAACAATAACTGCTGGTGTCTCAGGTAGAAACATTTTTTTCAAAACTTCATAACGGCTGTTAGAAGGCATGCCAATCAGATATGACCACTCCTTCATCCCCAAGAGCTGGATCCGCTCTGGCGTGTAGTAGTCAAAATAACCTGTCATTTCAAGACCAGGTCGCGTAATGTCCGCTGTATTGATTTCCTTTTCAAGCAATTCTGGTTCGCCATAGACAATGTCTAGTCTAAGCTTTTCAATCACTTCTTTTACTAAAACCGACATCATTTCCTCCTTCAAATGAGTTCTTCTTTCTATTATATCAAATTGTAGGAGGATATTTCAGATTTTTGCAGGCTTTGGAGTATTTATTTATACTCAATGAAAATCAAAGAGCAAACTAGGAAACTAGCCGCAGGTTGCTCAAAACACCGTTTTGAGGTTGTAGACGGAACTGACGAAGTCAGCTCAAAGCACTGCTTTGAGGTTGTAGATGAAACTGACGAAGTCAGTAACCATATCTACGGCAAGGCGACGTTGACGTGGTTTGAAGAGATTTTCGAAGAGTATTAAAAGAAAAAAGACTAGATTTCTCTAGCCTTTCATTTTCAATTAGAATTTTTTACGTTTACGAGCTGCTTCTGATTTACGTTTACGTTTTACAGAAGGTTTTTCATAGAATTCACGTTTGCGTGTTTCTTGAAGAGTACCAGCTTTAGTAACCGCACGTTTGAAACGACGAAGTGCGTCGTCAAGAGATTCATTCTTACGTACTACTGTTTTAGACATTTTTTTCACTCCCTTCAAGTTCAAGATCTATTCTATTCTACACGTAAAAGGAATAATTGTCAAGAAAAAATGCGGTTTAATTTTGATTTTTTCTTAGGTTTATACAAGAGTTGAAACCACTCATTCCAAAGGGTTTCACTTTTTATTTTTCAAGTAAGCTGAGCGCTTCAGCATCTGCGATGATGGTCACATCAGGGTGATTTTGTAAGCTACTTGCTGGCAAACTCTCAGTCACTGGGCCAGACACTGTTCCGGCAATGGCTTCTGCTTTCGACTCACCGTAAGCAAAGAGAAGGATTGACTTGGCATCCAAGATATTTTTAATCCCCATTGAAATGGCTTGGGTTGGAACATCTTCAATCTTGTCAAAGAAACGTGCATTTGCTTCAATAGTAGACTGGTCAAGTTCGACTAGGTGTGTTTGACTGTCAAATGGAGTACCAGGTTCATTAAATCCGATATGTCCATTGCGACCAATTCCCAAGATTTGGAGGTCAACTGGATGGTCAGCCAAAATTTGATTGTAGCGTTCTACTTCTGCTTCAGCATTGTCCTTAACCCCACGAGGCAAGAAACTTTCTTTAAATGGTTTTTGGTTAAACAAGTTTTCTTGCATGAAGTAACGATAAGACTGTGGGTTGTCCCCATCAAGCCCTACATACTCATCAAGGTTGACACTAGTTAGATTTGAAAAATCAAGGTCACTCTCAACGATTTCCTTGTAAAATTCAAGTGGGCTACTTCCTGTCGCAAGTCCTAGAGTTTGAGCTCCATTGGCCAATTTTTCTTTCAAAATCTCAAAAGCAACTTTTCCACCTTCGACTTGATTTTCAACTTTAATAACTTTCATCTTTTCATCCTCCGTTTTAATCTATATTCATTATATGGTATAGACCAATTTTTGTCAAGTGAAAACGATTTATTTTCTAAAAAAGAGCGTCCAAACTTGAAACATGTTATAATGGATAAGATTAGAACTTAGAAAGAATGAACAAATTTATGAATACAGCTGATTTTGATTTCCACTTGCCAGAGGAATTGATTGCCCAAACGCCCCTTGAAAAACGGGATGCCTCTAAACTCCTCATTGTCAACCGTGATACTGGAGAAATGCAGGATAAACACTTCCACTCTATTATTGATATGCTGGAACCCGGTGACGCCCTTGTCATGAACGACACCCGAGTTCTCCCTGCCCGCCTCTATGGTCAAAAGGAAGAAACTGGAGGTCATGTGGAACTTCTCCTGCTCAAAAATACTAATGGAGATGAGTGGGAAGTTCTGGCTAAACCTGCCAAACGTCTCAAGGTCGGTACTCGTGTTAGCTTTGGTGATGGCCGCCTCAGCGCTGTCGTTACGGAAGAATTGACCCACGGTGGTCGTATTGTCCGCTTTGATTACCAAGGAATTTTCCTAGAAGTTTTGGAAAGTCTGGGTGAAATGCCGCTACCACCTTATATCCATGAAAAACTGGATGACCGCGAACGCTATCAAACTGTTTACTCCAAGGAAAGTGGCTCTGCTGCAGCACCTACTGCTGGTCTCCACTTCACCAAAGAACTGCTGGCAGAAATCCAAGCCAAGGGTGTTCATCTAGTCTATCTGACGCTTCATGTCGGGCTCGGAACCTTTAGACCCGTTTCAGTTGACAATCTGGACGAACATGAAATGCACTCAGAATTCTACCAACTTTCTGAGGAAGCTGCTGCCACCCTTCGCTCGGTTAAAGAAAATGGAGGTCGCGTCATCGCTGTTGGAACCACTTCTATCCGCACCTTGGAGACTATTGGTTCTAAATTTGATGGGCAAATCCAAGCAGATTCTGGCTGGACCAATATCTTTATCAAACCTGGCTATGAATGGAAGGTTGTTGATGCCTTCTCAACTAACTTCCACCTGCCAAAATCAACTCTGGTCATGTTGGTTTCTGCCTTTGCAGGCCGTGAATTAGTCTTAGACGCTTATCACCATGCCATTCAAGAACACTACCGCTTCTTTAGTTTTGGCGATGCCATGTTTATCTATTAATTTTTACAATCAAAAAAGCGCATATTATCAGGCAAAATCCTTTGGTGCTCTAAGCTTTTCTAATGATAGACAAAGTCTGAAAAGCTCTCAGAATCGTTGTCTCAGCACCAAAAATACGTGAAATTTACATAATTAAAATAAATTTCAGGGGGGTTATACAAAAAAACGACGATTTAAACCGTCGTTTTACTACGATAAATATGTAATCTTTTTTTGAAAATACGTCTATTTATTTTTTATTGTTTTTTTTATTGTAGAGCAGACCCAAGCGAATGAACATAGATTGTAAAAAGCAAATGAAAAAATTGCGAGGATAATAGCTTCTGTGCCAAAATAACCCATTTCGAGACCTTTTTTCAACAACAACAAGCCTATAGTTTCGATAACGATCAAATATAAAAATATATAAAAAATTTTCGCATTAAGCATATTGTTACCGCTTTCTTTTTATTTGGTTTTATTGTATAATAAAAGTTGAAAAAAATCAAAAATACAAAAGAGTTTCCGTTATGTCTAAGATGTCTAAATGCATGTGTTTGCTAGCTATGTCTGTTTTCTGTATGTCTAGCATTTCCCCGTCGCTTGCTGTTTTTGCTGATGATAGCTTATCGGCAAACTCTAAAGTTGTATCTGGTGAGACTCAGTTTAAGAATGGCTCATCAGTGCGGTTCGGAGATACGCAAGTAAATATTTTAAGTGATGAAGTTCTTGAGGTGGTCAATCCAGATGGAAGTGTAGACACTATTGAACAACGTGCTGATGGTGTCTATATCAATGGGGCATTTTATATGGCTTATCAAAAGAATGAAATCGACCTAAATATATCTTTTAGATCACACGATCCTAATGTTTGGAATTACGTCAACACAATACATGGGAATAAACTAGCCAACACATTCGCTAACTTCATGATTCAATCTGGAATATCCGCGTTTTTTGGTCTTATAGGTTCTATATTGGGTGACCCATGGGGTGACATAATTAGTGGAGCATATTTTGGTATACAAGCTTATCAGTCTTACTTGGATTCACAAAGCCCATATCCATACTACATAACAAGTACTTATATCCATCTTTCTCAAAGAAAATGGAAGTTTATCACTGAATTCTATAGAAACTCAGACTATACTGGGTATGTAAAAAACGAAACAACCTACGTGAATTTCTAAAATATAAACCCTGCCTTTATATCTAGGCAGGGTTTATATTTTAGTTAATTGCTCAAGTAATTTGTAAGCATAATACTTGCGAAACTCTATTTGTTCAAGCGGTTCAAAAGCTCTTGTTTTTTATCCTCAAGCTCAGCTCTCCTTTGCTCGATTTCTTCACGTTTTTGGGCGATTTCTGCTTGCGCCTCGGGAGTTTCCAAAGTGCCTTGTGACTTGTGAAATTCTACTAGCATATCAACGATTTTTGGGTCTAATTCGTTGACATAATCAGGATTTGACCATTTCGGCACGTTGCTTGCAGGTGCTTGCTTTTTGCCGCCTTTTTTGGGCGTTTTGGCTTGTTGTTCAGCTTTCTGACTATAGTTGACCTCGTGGAATTTTCATATTATGCGTTTTGTTATGGATAAAAAATGAATTAATTTATTCTAAAGCTCGGATCTTTCAAACTCTGCACACTAGCATTGATCACCGCACCGACAATCAAAATCTTAGCGATGAGAATAAACCAGAACATCATGACCACCACTACGACAGAACTGAAAAAGCGCACGTCCACTAGATGATTGACATAATTGTTAATATAGACTGAAAAAATATTGAGCAGTAAGAGCAGGGTCAACAAGACAAAGGTACTACCTGGCAATACATATCGAATTCGTCGCACCTTAACATTGGGGAGGAAATAATAAAGCATGACCAAGATTGCAAAAATCAAGGCATAGATCAAGGGGCTTGTTAGGTCTTGCAGATAATCAAAGAGAGGACTATCCGATTTCCAGTAGCTCTTGATAAGGTTGAGAAGCATTCGCCCAAAGACACTCAGAAAGAGAGCTAAGGCGAAGAGAATCTGCAAGCCAAAACTGACAAACAAACTCATGAGCTGACTGGAAATCATTCCACGATTTTTAGCAACTCCGTAAGCTTTGTTAAAGGCTTTCTGTAGGAAATTCATGGATTTTGAAAAGGTCCAGAGGGCTGACAAAACCGCAAAACTCAATAAGCCCGTTGAAGGCTGGGTTAGCACTTCTGTAATAATCTTTGCAACAACATCATAAACCGTATCAGGTAAAAACCCATTAGTCACGTTTAAAAAATTTGAAACAGAAATATGAAAATACGGCAAAATGTTGACCAAAACTAATAACAAGGGGAAGATAGAAATCAACCAATAATAGGCCACTGCAACACTGGTCAACTCACTATCTGATTTTTGATAATAATGTAAAAAAGCTTTTAAAAAGGGGCTATCAATCAGCTCTTTCCACCACTTCTTCATGTCACACTCCTTCACTTACAATCTTGATTAATTTCTTCTTACCAATTCCACCATATCATACGGCAGGGTATTGGCAGCTTCCTTCAAGGAATAGTTCTCTAAGTTATTCACATTTTGTCGTAACTTCTTGGCATACTTTGTCGTAATCAATCGTTTTTCTTCGTATTCGAAAATCAACTTGCGCTCCAGATAATAGCCTCTCAACATTTCATCGATATTGTTGGGCTTGACGCGATTGATAACCCGTTCGACAAAGGCACCACTGGTGATAATAGCTGTTTCTCGGAGACGAGAATCCTGCATGAAGCTGATCAAAGAACTCTTATAAACCCCTTTTAGGTTCTCCAAACTTTCAATAATCATCTCTGTATTTTCTAGATAGAGCTCTGCAATTTGGTCATAGTCAAGGGCTCTGAGTTTCTGTGATTCTTCATTTTTCCAACTGCGAAAAGTCTTGCCTAAGGTAAAGACTTCGTGAAGGAGAAAACGTAAAATCCGCAAGGAAACAAGGAAATAATAGGTCAATCGTGAAGCAAACTTGCGATTGATACCTTGTTCCATGTTTTTCAAATAACGTTGGTAAACTCGATAGGCACGCTCACTCATCTTGCCTTCTTCGTAGGCCTGTTCTAAACCATCACTTTCAATACTGAGGATGAGAAGTTTCAAGGTCTCCCAGTCTTCTTGAGCCCCCTTATTTTCTTGATTCAAGATAAGGTTCTCTATTCGTCCATGGTAATTGTCAATGGCTGCATAGAGAGGGAGCTTATTCTTATGAGTTTCAAGTTCTTTTTCTAACTCCGAAGTAACCTCATTCAAAATAGCGATATGCATGAGATAATCCTTGCTTTCTTCCTGTTCATCCGAAAGATGAGGCAGAATCAAGAGACCTGTTAAAAAGCTGACAAGCGTCACACCTGCGACAAGGAAAAGTAAGAGTGGATATTCCTGCTCTAAATCACTTGGTATCAGAAGAATCGTAGCAATCGACACCGTTCCCTTAACGCCTGAGAAGGTCAAAAGAAGCATGTCCTTCATATACTTATTTAGCTTTTTCTTGAGGCGTCGTGTCCTGTAGGCATAATAGCCATAGATCATGACAAAACGAATGGCAAAGAGGACAACGGTAAGGGCTATAAGAGATAGCAATAACAGTAAGGGATTATAGATTGGATTGGCCAAGATAGGTTCTGCTATCATTTCCAGCTCCATCCCTAAAATCACAAAGACAGAACCGTTGAGCATAAAGTTCACTGTGTCCCAGACCGTCTCGGTTACCGTATCCACTTGGGCTTCGAGGAGCGTGATTTTCTTAAAACGGCTTGCCTTTAAAATCCCAGCAACTACAACGGCAATAATCCCTGAAACGTGGACTTCTTCTGCCAGGAAGAAGGTTACCAAGGGCAAACTCAATTCCAGAAGGAGCTCACTAGCGATATCCGTTGCTCTCACACTAAGTAAGAAACTATGGAGGAAGCGGTTGGTCATGGCTGTTAAAAAGCCAATCAAAAAACCGCCTAGGATTGAAAAGATGAGCGAACTACTCGCTTGACCAAGGGAAAAGGCTCCAGTTGTCCAAGCTGTCAAAGCTACCTGAAAGGCAACCAATCCAGAAGCATCATTCAAGAGTCCTTCACCTTTAAGAATATTGGACACGCGCTTTGGAAAGCTAAAGCGCTCAGAAAGAGAGGCAAAGGCAACCAAATCCGTAGGGCCAAGTGCCGCCCCAACAGCCAAGCAAGCTGCCAAGGGAAGGCTGAGCCAAAGAAGATGAGCCAAGCCACCCAAACTCAGGGTCGAGATGAAAATCACTGGAAATATGAGATAGATAATGATTCGCCAGTGTTTTAAAATAGCCGTAATATCTGCTTCCTCCGACTCTCGAAAAAGCAAGGGCCCGATAACCAGAGCCAAAAACAACTCTGTATTGAGGTGAAAGTCGGTATTGGGTAAAAAGAGACCAATCACAATTCCCAAAAGAATTTGCACTAAAGGGAGAGGCAAAAAGGGCAGGAGCTTATTGGTGGTACTTGAGACAATCAAAACCAGTAAAAATAGGATGAGGTAAATCAGTAATTCCACGCACTTCCTCCTTAATCTTTTTTACAACAAGATTCAAAAATCTCCTTCTGCTCTTTGATTTTTTGGTCAATCTTGGAACAATCCTTACGCTCAATTTTTCTCTGGCACCGTTCCATTTCAAGAGCAACTAATTTTTTCTTGATTTTAAGCATTTTTTTGCTCATATGTGCTTGGTCTAGCACGCCCACCGCTCGTTCGTGGTGGGTTGATTCAACAAAATTCTGGCGCATGGCATCCAGCTTTTCACGTAGGTATTGTTTATCCATGTCTATATCTCTCTAATTTTTCAATCATCACTAAAAATGGTGGGTTGTTGACTTGATTCAGGGTTCTGTAAATGGCAGCTGTGTACTCTTGTTGGTTCAACTGGCTCACAAAATCCAAGACAGCATCCCTCTCGATGTCGCCTCCATCATGACCATAGTAGATCATAATAGCAATCCGTCCACCTTTGACAAGCAAATGACACAGCTTTTCTAATGCTTCAATCGTTGTCTGAGGTTGGGTAATGACTGACTTATCAGCTGACGGCAGATAGCCTAGATTAAAAATTCCTGCCTTAGCCTCTGTCACAAACTGGTTCAGTGTCTCATGGCCTTGCAAGATTAACTGGGCATTCTCTAAACCTGCTTCATTTAAACGGTCTTGGGTTTTATCTAAAGCTTGCTCCTGAATATCAAAGGCATAGACTTTCTTAGCTAGCTTGGCCAGAAAAAGCGTGTCATGGCCATTTCCCATTGTCGCATCCACAACGATATCATCCTGATTCACAACCTCAGCCAAAAAATCATGTGCCATTTCAAGTGGTCTTTTCATTTTCAAACTCCTGTTTTACAGCCTTGCATCCTTGAACACTTCCACGACGTCGCATCTCCATCTCAATGCTGTTGAGGACTTCCCATTTATTGAGGCTCCACATAGGCCCAATCAGCATATCTCTAGGCGCATCTCCTGTAATTCGATGGATGACGATATGCTTGGGAATGATTTCCAGTTGGTCACAGATGACCTTAACATATTCGTCCTGGCTCATCAACTGCAAACGTCCCTCATGGTAATCTCGTTGCATACGTGTATTAGTCATCAGGTGAAGCAAATGCAGTTTAATTCCTTGAATATCATTATCCGTAACACAGCGACGGACATTTTCAATCATCATCTTATGAGTTTCACCAGGAAGTCCATTGATCAAATGAGAAACAATCTCAATTTTTGGATACTTTCTCAAACGCTTGACCGTTTCCACATACAATTCATAGGAGTGGGCGCGGTTAATCAGGTCAGAGGTTGTTTCATAAGTAGTCTGCAAGCCCAATTCAACCGTCACATGCATGCGCTCCGATAACTCAGCCAAATATTCGATAGTTTCGTCTGGTAAACAGTCTGGGCGCGTTCCGATATTGATTCCTACTACACCTGGCTCATTGATAGCCTGCTCATAACGTTCCCGAATCACTTCCACCTTTTCATGAGTGTTGGTAAAATTTTGAAAATAAACCAAGTACTTCTGAACATCTGGCCACTTGCGGTGCATAAAGTCAATTTCCTTATAAAATTGCTCACGGATGGGGGCATCAGGTGCTACGATAGCATCTCCAGAACCTGAAACCGTACAAAAAGTACAGCCTCCATGAGCCACCGTTCCATCCCGATTGGGACAGTCAAATCCCGCATCAATAGGGACTTTAAAAGTCTTTTCTCCAAAGAGTTTTCGATAATAATCATTCAAGGTGTTATAAGATTTCATAACTTTCATTATAACAAAAAACACCCACAATCTCAAAAGACTGACTTTCCTATAAATTCCTCTGTTTCTCGTTTCCATTAGCCATTTTTTATGATACAATATGGGTATGATTTTAATGAAATTAGCCTCTATTTTATTATTGATACTGACCTTAGTCGTCTGCATTATCATAACCAAACTTTTTAGATTAAAAAAACTAGGACGAAACTTTGCGGATTTGGCTTTTCCAGTTTTAGTATTTGAGTATTACTTGATTACAGCTAAAACCTTTACCCATAATTTCCTCCCTAGACTGGGCCTAGCCCTCTCAGTCCTAGCCATTATTCTCGTTTTTTTCTTCCTTTTGAAAAAACGCAGTTTTTACTATCCTAAATTCATCAAATTCTTCTGGCGTGCAGGATTCTTATTAACCCTTGTCATGTATATCGAGATGATTGTGGAATTGATGGCTCAGAAATAAAAAACTAAATCGAAAACACCTCAATCAAACTAAAATACAGTGATTGAAGTGTTTTTTCTTTATATTTTTTTAATAATTCTTATACTCAATGAAAATCAAAAAACAAACTAGGAAGCTAGCCACAGGTTGCTAAAAGCACTGCTTTTAGGTTGTAGATAGAACTGACGAAGTCAGCTCAAAACACTGTTTTGAGGTTGTGGATAGAACTGACGAAGTCAGTAACATATATACGGCAAGTCGAAGCTGACGTGGTTTGAAGAGATTTTCGAAGAGTATTATTTTCCTTCTTTATCAGGAAAGATAAATCCAATACCTACACAAGCCAGCACACCTGCACCAATTACCAAGCCACTTGAAATTGGCAAAAGGTCCAAAATTGCATTTGCGATGATAAAGGCAATAATGAAACACATCAGACTAGCCTTGTAGTCTTTTTTCAAAAGATTCTCTAGGGTAAAATATAGGAACAAGCCTACCGGAATCAGTGACCAGAGGTTGACATCTAAACTTGGCCATCCAACAGAACCAAAATACACTACTGTCGCTGCTGCTACTAGAAATACAATCCCCAATAACTTTTTCATTTGTTTATCTCCAATTTCTTTTTTAGGAACTTGACTTATCTGATAGTGACACCTCCCGTCCCTTACAAAAATCATTATAGCAGAGGGCAGTTCCAAGAACAAGGTCTTTTGCCTATCTGGTCTCTATCTCGGTCTAAGCGGCTTAATAGTTAAGAAAAAAGAAACCCAGTAGAATGAGTTTCTTCATTTTGCCGATTGCAGGGATTGAACCTGTGACCTAGGCTTTACGAGTGCCTTGCTCTACCAACTGAGCTAAATCGGCGATTACACTTACAGTATAGCACTCTGAGAATAGATGTCAAGAATTTTTCATCTCTATTTGAAAAAGCCTGTCCTGAGACAAGGCTTTGATATTCTATTATTTACGAACCTGCACTTTCGTAGGCATCCAAGCCCCTATCCCAAAGTTTAAGGGAAATGACAAAGAAAACAAGGGAAATCAACATCAAACCTCCGATGTTAAAGATTACATCCTTGTCCTGCAAGAAATAGCTAGCAGGATAGTAGGCCGTAAAGGCAAATGGCACGATAAAGCTAATCAACCATCGAAGGAGCGAATTGTAAATCGAAATCGGATACTTAGCAAAGTCATTAAACATATAGAAAATGTAAATCATTGCTCCTGACTGCTTGGTCCAAAAAGCGATGCTGGCTGTCGCAATTTTCAAGGAAGTGTAGATCAAGGTCGCAAAAGGAATACAGACTAGGAAAAGCAGGAATTTTGGAAGAGTCCAAGCAATGCTTGATACTGTTGTCGCTAGTAAGATTCCACCGACCAAGAGTTCTCCCAAGGCATCAATCTGAAAGGTCTCGACTAGGATATGAAAGAGAGGATTGATGGGACGAGTCAGATACTTGTCAAACTCTCCTTTTCGCACTAGGCGTTGTCCCAATGCCCAGAGATTATCAAAAAAGAGATGGTCCAGTCCCTTGGGAATCAAGGAAAAGCCATAGATAAAAGCAATTTCTTGAAAAGTCCAACCTTCTAGGGATGGGATGTGTTGAAAGATGACATTGAGAAACAAGAGGTTCAGGCCTTGAGTTAAAAAAACTCCCAAGACACCAACCACAAAATCGACCTTGTACTCCATGATTTGCTTGATGTATTGTCTGATAAAAATCAGATGCATGCGTTGATATTTTTTCATACTAACCTCCCTGAATAGTAATGAATGACTGGACTCGTTTCCAAATCAACTGAGACAAGCCCACCATCACTATGAGCCAGAAGAACTGTAGTAAAAGCGCCTGAAGAATCTGACTGGCATCGTATTTCCCAACAATGATCATGACTGGAGTGTAAATCAAAGATGAAAAAGGCAAGAAGGACAGAATATCTGAAACAACCTTTGGAAAGAAAGCCAAGGGAATCAAACTTCCAGACATAAAGGCCACTATGGAAGTCTTGAGTAGATTGGAACCCCATAGATTTTTAAACACAAAGGCAGAAAATCCAAAGCAGATATTAAAGAAAAAGTTAATCAGGTAGGCCAGCGTTAAGCTAAAGAGATATAGGACAGTTAATCCCAGTACTTCTACAATCCCTTGCCCAGATAAGATTTTCATCAAAACAATGACACTTAAAAATGGAAGGCCAACGCTGATAAAAATCAACCACTTGGACCCAAGCTCGGTAAAAAGATATGAGGCCGCAAAATGCACTGGTCTCAACAAACGCATGATAATGGAACCATCCTTGACCTCCTCCCCAATCATAAAGGAGCTATCGGACCTGGTCAAGAGATTGGTCACAAAACTCATGATGATATAGAGGGTGATATCTGCCATACTAAAGCCCTGAATCAAGGACTCTTGCGAAGAATCAAAGACAGCCTTCCAGAGATAAAAGGCCACAAAAGCACCCATAACATCGCCGATCCGATAGAGAATAAAGTTGACTCGATAGGTAATCAACTCCTGAACACCTGCATTGATAAAGGGTTTATAACGTCTCCACAATTTGACCATCTTATAGCTCCTTTCGATAGAAGCGACGAATAATATCCTCAATATCCGTATCCACCATCTTCAAATCGCGGATTTCAAAATCAGACAGAGTTTGCTTAATAATGTCAGCTGACTGGTAGCGAGAACTATCGAATTCAACGTTGAGAGTATTTCCCTGTCTATCAATTGTCATATCTGAAAATCCTTCATAGTGAGAAAGGAGATGACTTTGACCTGGTAGCAGTTCAAAGGAGAGAGTCTTCATCTTGCCAAAGGTCTCCTTGAGTTGGCTCACCGTTCCATCAAAAATCTCCTGCCCCTTGTCAATCATAAAAATCCGATCACAAAGTTGCTCAATATCACTCAAGTCGTGAGTGGTCAAGAGAATAGTAGTCTCTTCCTCCTGATTGATCTGGGTAATAGCCCGACGAATGTTATCCTTGACCGAAACGTCCAAACCAATGGTCGGCTCATCTAAAAAGAGAACCTTGGGATTGTGGAGCAAGGAAGCCGCAATATCCGCCCGCATGCGCTGTCCCAATGAAAGAGTTCGCACGGGATCCTTGATAAAATCCTTCAAATCCAAGACTTCATTCAAAAAGTCCATGCGCTTATGGAAGAGCGAATCTGGCACATCGTAAATCTCTTTCAAGACCGTGTAGGTCTCTTGCAGAGCCAAATCCCACCATAGCTGGGTGCGTTGTCCAAAAACTACGCCAATATCCTTGACATAATCTTGACGATTATCCTGTGGAATCTTGCCGTTAATCCGACAACAACCAGATGTCGGCTTTAAAATTCCTGTCAACATTTTGATGGTTGTCGACTTCCCAGCACCATTTGCCCCGATGAAGCCTAAAATCTGCCCCTTTGGTACCTCAAAGGTCAAATCCTTGACCGCTTCAAAGGTCTGCTTTTCAGGATGAATAAAGGAGCGCAAAGCTCCCTTCAATCCCGGTTCCTTAACTGTCTTCACAAAATTTTTCTGAAGATGTTCCACTTCTATCATTGCCATATCTATCTCCCTATGTAAGGAATAGCAACATTGTCTTTTGACTACAAATATTCTAAATCCTTACTTTCTATACCTTCTACATTTTATTACTACAAAAGGCTTTATACCAACCTATTATAGTTCAATAAAAACTAAAATGCAAGCGTTTGCTTAAAGTTTATGAAATTAGAGATTTCTCTCTTAAAATAATACTTTTAAATCAAAAATTCTGGTTTAATTGTTTTCTAAAAACACCAAAAAACCCACCCAATGGGCAGGTTACGAATTATAAAAAGCAAACTATTTTGACCTATATGATTCACTATTTAATCAAAGAACTAATCTTTCATAATTCTTTTCACAATCCCATTTCTATCAATTAGAAAACAATCTGGAAAGGTCATCTGCTCCCATTTTTCATAATCAAAACTGGAATCAAAGTGATGTAGTAGTATTCCTATCAAATTCCCGTGTGAACTAAGTAAAATCGTTTTTTCTGAGTATCTCTCTTCCAATTCCATTAAAAAATTTAGTACTCTAGCTAGTGCACCTTGATTTGATTCCCCTTCTGAAAGAGATTCACTGGGATTTTGCCATAAATATTTAATACTGTCTTCAAACTCAGAATCTTTTATAAAGGTTGAAGATAATTTTCGCTCTCGTAACCGATTATCAAGAACTATTTTATCAAATTGAATTGGCGAGCTATTAATCGTTTCAAATGCTCGTTTATATGGACTAGAAAAATAATGATCAATATTAAAAGAATTCAAAAACTCTAACTGGTCAAGAGATGAAAATCCTTTTTCTGACAAAGTTCTATTAAAATCATCACTTGAAAATTTTGAATGAGCATGTCTAAGTAAAATATAAGAATTATTCATAAGTCATTACCTTTCAATTATTATCATCAGTCTCAATGGATTTTTAAGCCCTCAATTATTCTCTAAAAATTCTCTAATGCGAGAAACAATAGCATCGCTTTGATAATGATAGAGGTCATGAGGCGCATCCATATAGACAACTTGAACATTAGACTGGTCGCTTGCAAATCTCTCTGCATAACGTTGCCACTCAAATTGGCTAAAGCTAGTACCATCACCATTAGAAATCATTAGTAAGGCCGGAATTTTCGGATTAATATTTGAAGGAACTTTCTTGGCATTTTCCTTTACCGTTTGGGATTCACTAAGCATGGCTTGTGACATCAACTGCTTATAAGCTAGAAGTTTATATTGTCTTCGTTCACTTTCGGTCAGAGTTTGATTTTTTATATAAAAAGACTCAGGGAAATAGCGTAATAAACCAATCTTGCCGCTCCAATAGGCCACAGTAAGCAAGGCCTGATTGTCCTTTAAATTTTCATAACTAGCTGGCAGTGCCCAATCTAACCCAACCAAGGTTTTCACTTCATCAGGATACTTTTCCTGCCAAGCTAAACTCTCAAGACTAGCCATGGAATGAGACAAAATGATAAAAGGACCTTTGACATTTGCTTGTGAAAGAGCTTGACGCGTCTCAGACAAAACCTCCATCACATCTCTTGAATGATTGCTATCATCACTATAACCATATCCTGCTCGCTCCACGATGACTACCTTATACCGTTTCGATAAAGATTCCGATACTTCTTTAAAGTCCAATATAGGGGAAGCAATACCAGCACCTGAGAGAACTACTATAGTCTCAGGACCATTCCCTTCAACGTAAACATTCATTTGATGTCCATCTACGAGAACTTGTTGTCCCATAGGTTTCAGTGAGGCTTCTTCCTTTTCCAAACTGATACGGTGAAAGATGAATGTAGCCGCTAGAAACAAAAGAATGAAACTAAGAAAGCCAAGAAACCATTTTTTCAGTATTTTCATAGTATTATTGTACAAAAAATAGAACCTTCAAGCAACTTAATATTGGTTCTTCTACAATATATTCACACCAAAAAACCCACCCAATGGGCAGGTTTCATCTGTATTATTCAGCTAAATTAAGCTTTAGCATCTGGAGCATAATGAACAGTTTTTTCCATGTTTCTTAAAAAGCTTCAATTATGATTTTATAGTAGATTGAATAAGGTAGGAACAAATCGATTAGGAAAGTCAATCTAATTTCTAGAAATATTTTTAGAAGTCATATTGTACTATTTTAGATTCAATCTACTATATATACGTATATACGTGCCATGAAATAGAATATAATCTGACTAAATACGTATATGTCAATCGGATTTGTTCCCGATTTCAAACAGTAATCTGTCCAAGCTACTTGATTGATGTAACACTCTCAAGATGGTAACTGTATCCTTATCAAAACGATAAAACACTGAATAATTTTTTACTAGTAGTCGTCTAACTTTAATATCTAAATTGAGCAATTCCTCTACAATAGCACATCTTTCAGGAAATATTTCTAAGGTTTTAATCCCTTCTGCAATAGCTTCAAAGTGATTCATAGCAGTTTCCGGCGATTGAAGCTCATCTGCAATATAATGATAAATGGCTTCCATATCTCCTTCAGCTCTTTTTTAAATATTAATGGTTATGTTAGTCATACGTTCCGTTCCTTAAATTCTTTAAAGAACTCATTGACAGATCGAACATGACCGTTTTCTGCTTCATGATAAGCTTCAACCATCATTTGTCTAAATTGTTCAGCTGTCATTTCCTCTACATTCACTGTTGAAGGTACATCTGGCAATGCAATATCAAAGGGGATTTTCTTCGTTAATGATACTTGTTTCAATAATAGTGTAACTAATGTTGATATCGGCATCCCAAGCTGCTTCAAAACCTGTTCAGCCGATTGTTTATCTAATTCATCAACTCGAACACTAATTGTAGTTGTTTTTCCCATTCTTATCACCTCACTTACGATTTGTACTGTAATTGTATATCAATTTGCATTACTTGTCAATTAAATGCTTTCTGAAAACGAAATACCACTATTACACTGTTGAAAGATTAGATTAACCTATCCGATAAAAAAGCAGTAACACAGAAAACTATTGACCATGAAACGCTCTCGTAATCCTAACCTCTAGAGGTTTCAAGAACCTACTGGTTTATTGAATATTGTGAATATATAAACTAAAATTATAAGAAAAGTCTCATTTGTATATTTAACCAAAAACATGGATTCTGGGAGACATTTATCATTTATTGATTTTTATAATTCATTACATCTTTTTAATTAATTCATTCACAAAGCATGAAAATCTTTTAAACTTTTATTTGAAAGTTCATGGATATACATTATAAAAAGTTATCAAATTTTTTCTGCTATACCTATAATGAAATCTTATACAAAGGAAGCAACTGGTTCTTGTAAAATGCGGTAAACTAATTGCTTTATTAACAAGATCAAATTATCTATTATTTATCAATTTTATTCAATTTATTAATTCCAACATTCAGTTTATGCTCGATTTTTTCTAAATGTACATCTATATCAGTATTCATATTTTTTAATAATGTACGTATTTCAGATACCCTATTTAATTCATTTGATAGTTTTTCCCTAAGAGTATCCATATCATTCTCCATCTCGTTATTCACTTCTTTTTTAATTGATTCCATAACAATAATTACAATCGCCATTAAAGTTACTAGTATAATAACCGTCACAATAAGCAGTTTCAACCAATAATCTAATTGACAAAATAATTCAATAATTGTATTGATAAATCCAATATGATATTGTTTAACATTATCAAACCAAACTGGAAGATATTCAATTAGAATAAATGAAATATATTCTGAAATATAAATTATATTAAATAGAATTTTATTAAATGCTGCTTTTTTAGTAAGTAATTTCTTTTTATCACCTACTACTTCTGATTCTACAAATTTAAAAATACTATCAATTACATAATTTACTCCGATTCCGACCGCAATAGCGTAGAAGGTTTTAACTGAATCAGATAAATTATCGTTTTTTCCAAAAACAACCAAAGATAACGGGAAAATAGTTAAAGCTATAGCCAGTAAATTACTAAAAAATTCAAATGGTGCCTTATCTTTCAATTTCTTCATATTTGAAATTCCAATTATAATTATAAAAATAAATATAATCAAAAAATATACTGTCATAATTATTTGATACCACAGACAAGTTGATAACCATATACCTAATATTAAGAACAAGAAAAAAATTCCAACCATATACATTAAATGTTTATTCGTTTGTTCTATATTACTCTTATTTTTCAACATACCATCTCCTTTTATCCTCCTATTTAAGTAACGCTTTTATTTGTTACACTCAATTAGATGTGTAAACAAAAAACCCACCCAATGGGCAGGTTCTTTCTGTATTGTTTAGCTTGATTAAGCTTTACCTTCTGAACCGAATACGTCGATACGTTCTTCAACTGATGCTTGGATAGCTTTTACACCGTCAGCCAAGAATTTACGTGGGTCAAAGAGTTTTTTCTTGTCGTATTCTGCTTCGTTTGCTTCGTAATCACGAGCAAATTTACGAGTTGCGTTAGCGAATGCGATTTGACATTCAGTGTTAACATTAACTTTGGCAACACCAAGTTTGATAGCTGCTTGGATTTGCTCATCAGGAATACCTGAACCACCGTGCAATACGATTGGGAATCCAGGTACTGCTTCTGTCAATTTTTGCAAGTGATCAAGGTGAAGACCTTTCCAGTTTGCTGGGTAAGGACCATGGATGTTACCAATACCAGCTGCCAAGAAGTCAATACCAGTTGCAACCATTGCTTGAGCATCTTCGATTGGAGCCAATTCGCCATCACCGATGATTCCGTCTTCTTCACCACCGATAGTACCAACTTCAGCTTCTACTGATACACCTTTTGCGTGTGCTTTTTCAACAACTTCTTTAGCTAATTTAAGGTTTTCTTCAACTGGAAGATGTGAACCATCAAACATAACTGAAGTATATCCAACTTCGATACACTCAAGTGCATCTTCGTAGTGACCGTGGTCAAGGTGGATAGCTACTGGTACAGTGATACCCATTGATTCAACAAGGTTAGCGATCAAGTTGCGAGCAACTTTGTAACCACCCATGTATTTAGCAGCACCCATTGAAGTTTGGATCAAAACTGGAGCTTTTTTAGCTTCTGCTGCGCGCAAGATAGCTTGAGTCCACTCAAGGTTGTTTGTGTTAAATCCACCAACTGCATAACCGTTGTCACGAGCTGCTTGGACAAATTTTTCTGCTGAAACGATTGCCATTTTATCAGGCCTCCTGTATATTTTTATGGGTCATCCCATTTACATTGTTCATTTTATCACTTTTTGACAAAAAAATCTAGTTTTTCCCACAGTTTCGATTGAATTTCTTCTAGCTTCATCTATGTAAACCCTTTCTCTCCCTAGTCTTGAGCTACTTTTGGAAAAGCTATAAAGAAGGTTAAACGATTCTCCTCCATCTCGAAACGATAAGCTAATTTTTCATGTTCTAATAGACTCTTGACCACAAAGAGCCCCATCCCTGACCCCTTGGCCTTGCGACTAGCATTATCAGAAAAAGACTGGGCTAGTTTTTCTTGTTCTTCTGGACTGCAGCTATTGTCTATAAAGAGTTGCCCTTCTCTTTCTCCAATGCGAACTAAGCCACCTGGAACAGAGTGCTTAATGGCATTGCTGATAAGGTTAGACAGGATTAACTTCATAACTGATGGGTTTAGATAAACCTGCTGACGGGTCAAGCTATTGTCTATCTGGAGATCTCTTTCCTTGGCTAGTAAGGCATAATCCTTAACCAGACTTTGCGTCATCTGGAGCAAATCAATTTCTTCCCTATCATCTCGTAATTCCTGCACAGACGAGAGAGAAAGTATCTGGAGAACGTGGTGATTGAGCTCATCCACAATTCCTAAGGCAACTCCCAGATATCGGTCTCTATCCTTATAACGACCGACATTTTCTTTCATGTTTTCAATCAGGATTTTCAAACTAGCCAGAGGTGTTTTCAATTCATGAGAGGCACCACGTAGGAACTCAACCTTCATCTTCTCCAGCTGGAGAATAGCTTCATTCTTGTCATGCAAGTCCGCAATGACAGTCAAAAGATGCTGATAGAGGCTATTGATTTGTTCCTTGAGATCACCAATCTCATCCTTAGAATCCACGCGCAATCGCACTTGGGTATCTAGTTCCATCATTCGACGAGTCACCCGCTTGATTTCCAAAATCGGAGCCACAATTGTCCGAGCATAGATATAGGCCACCAAGAGGGAAATCAGAAAGGATGCCAAAAAGGTATAGGGGAGAAATTGGAGACTAATCTGCTCTGCTTCCTTTTGCAAATCCATGGAAGCTAGAAATTGAAGAGTCATAGTGCTACCATCTTGCGTTTTCACCTCACGCTCCTCGATAAAAAGAGAGGTTGTCTGGCGGTCTGTATCCAAAGGAAGACTGTCCTTGACTTCTAACTTGTCCTCGGTCATCTCCCCCTTGACTACCCCCTTGATATCACTAGTCTGGGAATACAAGTCTAACACTTGCTCGATGCTCTGCCTATCCTTCCCTTCTAGGGACTGGGCAATGGCTGTCGCTTTCTGGCCAATGGTTTCCTGACGGTGGCTCAGATAAGTCGAGGGAAAGAGAAAATAAATGGCTAAATGAAGGCAGATAACCAGAACACTAAATATCGAGAAGGTATAGATAAATATCTTTGTAAATAAACCTGTTCGTTTCATTTTCGCTCCAATTTATAACCAACATTGCGCACAGTGAGGATACAATCCAAGTCTAGCTTTTTCCGCAATTCCTTGATATAAACATCAATGACTCGGTCAAAGGGAACCTCATCTGTCGCTTTCCATACGGCATCGATTATCTGAGATCGAGTCAAGGCTCGTCCTTCATTTTTTACCAGATAGTCCAGAATTTCTAACTCTTTGGCATTGATAGCTACTTCCTCACCTGAGAGGCTTGCACTGTAGCTCTCAAAATCCACCTTGGTATCCTTGTAAGAAAAGACGCGTCCTGTATCGTAATAGCGCTTGAAAATCGCGTCCACCCTCACTTTTAAGAGGGAGAGGGAGAAGGGCTTTTCCAGATAGCCATCTGCCAGAGAAGCAAAGGCACTCATCTTGTATTCCTCATCCTGAAAGGCGGTCAACATCAGGACAGGAACTTGGCTGGTTTTGCGAATCTCAGCTAGCACTTCCAGACCATTGAGCTTAGGCATCTGGATATCTAGTAAAACTAAGGCCACCTCATAGCTAGAAAATTTTTCTAAAGCTTCTTGCCCATCTGCAGCCTCAATGGTTTCATAGCCACAATCCGTCAAATAATCACTGACCCCCTCACGGATCATCTCTTCATCTTCTACAATTAAAATTTTCATAGAAAAAACGTTTCACATTCCTTTAAATTTCTTATAAATTATCTCAGTTTCATCCTGATAAACAGAGGCCTTACCAAGATAAAATAGATAAAAATGCTACCTATATTATACCCCATTTAGGGGAGAATAGGTAGCAAGTTTATTATTCACTATCCAGCAGAAGCTCTTTTGGTTGTTTTCTAAGGAGATTGCTTGAAGCAAGTGCCATAACTAGAACGACTAGAACTAAAGCAAGGACAAAGACGATGATAAAGTCTGATGTCTGAATAGAAATATCTAGGCTCGACAAGGTCTTACTAAAGCCATCTACTTCTGCACCACCACCAAGGTTAGAGGCTTGAGCAGCCTTGCTGGCTTGCTTGGCAACACCTGAAGTGACGTTGGCAAGAACAGTATTTCCGATTGCACGCGCTGTGTAAGTAGCTAAGAAGTAAGCAGAAACAAGAGCAGGGATAGCAATCAAGATGGATTCAGTGATGAATTGACCCAAGATACTTGCCTGCTTGAGACCAATAGAGAGGAGAATACCCACTTCCTTGCGACGGGCATTGATCCAAAGGCTGAGCAAGAGGGCAAGGAGAAGGACTGAGAAGCTCAAGCTGCCCCAGAAGAGGAGGTTGGCCATCTTGTACATACCAGAAATGGATTGCTCAAGAGCTGGGTAGTTTGAGGAGCTCTTCACTAGTGTATAGCTCTTCCAGTTGATACCACTGATGCCATTCAACTCTTTCATAACATCATCCAAGTTCTTGTCCGCTGTTACAAAGAAGGTTGCGTCCCCATAAATAGCTGTGTCTTCTGTGTATCCATAAAGTTTTGCAGCAGTGTGAATGTCAGTGATAGCTGTATTTTCATAGAGTTCTTGTGAGTAGGTTACTGCTGACTTATTATGACCATCAAAGAGTCCCTTGATTGTCACTTCGACTGTTTCCTTGGCACCTTTTTCATTGTCTGCATCGTAGATATTAGAGTCTAGTTTGACCTTGTCCCCTACTTTCCAGCCGTGTTTGGCTGCCAAGTCCTTGTGCATGAGGATCTTGTCCTTGTCGTCGTTTGTTAAGTGCTCACCTTCGACCAGCTTATAAGAACCAGAGACAAACTTGTCTTCTTTAGAGGAGTCATTGACACCTGTAATCATCAAGCTACTTCCAAAATGTTTGGCACGGTCAGGAGTCAGATTTTTCTTGGTTTCTGGCGTTTCGATAAGCTCATATCCAGTCAAATCTCCGATAGCGTTGATGCGTTTTACATAAGACTCAATGGCCTTGTTTTCGGTGATTTTTTTGATATCTTCACCTTTAATATTCCCAGCACCACGTGGCGTTCCTTGATTGACGCGACGATTGATTTGCATGGAAAAGCTGTTGGTGATATTTTTAAAGGTCTCCTGAGAAGCCTTGGCAGTAGCTCCCTTGATTGACAAGCCAACCAAACTCAAGCTCGCCATGAGGAGAATAATCAGGAAGATGACAATCGATTTGAAAAACTTCCTTGTAACATAGGCAAATGCGTTGTGTAACATAGGTTCCCTTTCTAGATTTTGTTCTATTTCAATGTCTTATAACTTATATAAATTATTTTTTTACTATTTCCCTTAGATTGTGCGGACGGGAGCAACTTCCTGTAGGAATTTCATCCCTAATTTTTGAGCCATATGTCTCAAAAATTCCGGCCTAGATAATAACTTTGTTATTATCTAGGCTATCACTACTGCGGGAAATAGTTGTTAAAGACTCACTTCGTTTATTATTACTTTACACGTATCTGGTTACCAACTAATACTAGTTTAAAGTTTAATAACTAGATTCTATATTTCAGTCAGTTTCTTATCCTTCAACTCAAGTGTAATATCTGATGCTTGTGCCACTTCTTTACTGTGAGTGACGACGATGACACATTTACCTGTTTTCTGGGCAAGTGATTTGAGCAGTTCGACAATATCTCCAGCAGTTTTAGGGTCCAGATTTCCCGTTGGCTCATCTGCAAGAATAACTGGAGCTTCTGATACCAAACTACGAGCAATGGCAACACGTTGTTGTTGACCACCTGATAACTGGAGAACATTCCGCTTGATCTGACTTTCATCCAAACCAAGCTCAAGCAGTGTATCCTTGCTTGCCTTTTTGTTGACCAAGCGGATATTTTCAAGTGGAGAAAGATAATCTATCAAGTTATAATTTTGAAATACCAGGGAAATATGGTGCATGCGATGGTAAGAATAGCCCTTCTTACGAATGTCCTCTCCTTGAAAAAGGATAGAACCTTCAACAGGACTATCTAAACCAGCAAGTAGGGACAAGAGTGTGGATTTTCCTGCTCCTGACTCACCAATAATACTGTAAAATTTCCCGGGTTCAAAATTATAATTGATCTGATATAGGACTGCTTCAGCAGTGTTCTTATAACGGTAGGTAACATCTTGTAATTGTAATAAAGTCATGATTTCTCCTTCTTAACTAATAGATGATAAAATTTCTTTCGGCGATTTTCTAAATAAGAATAGGAAACAAAGGGCTACAGATAAGCAACTAAGCAGAACTAGAAAAACATAGGATTCTGCAAAAGATAGGATGCTGGTTGATAGACTGCTTGCTTTGGCTAGTGTATCTTGTAAGCTTGTCTGATCTCCACTTGCTAGTAGAGTTTGGAGTAGGTAAGTTGTGATGGCGTTTCCTGCAGCAAATGCTGGAAGCAAAGCACCGAGAGATACCAAAACTACCTCTAAACAGAATTGTAGGAAAATCGAGCTCTTGCCTTTTCCAAGTGCCAGTAAAATTCCCACTTCGTAGACCCTTTCTCTCAACCAGAGAGACAAAACAAGAATTAAGGCCCCAGCTCCTGCTATCAACATCCCATAAAGGAAGATGGTTAGGAAGGTTTGGAAGGTAGCAACCGAGTCTTTGATTTGTTCAAAAGTCTTGTTTTCTTTCTCAACTTGATAACCGTTATTTTCCAAAGACAAGTTTTCTACCTGCTTCATGAGTTCGTCCATTTCCTTAGGATTTTCTACATAGAAGCGAGCTGCACTGACTAGAGATTCACCATTACCCAAAAGGCTTTGGCTACTTTCATAGTCTGTAAAGACTTGGTTTTCACTGAAGTCGGAAGACAAACCCGTGAATTTCTCCTGTTTTTTACCAGAAAAGATGCCGACAATCTCAAACTCCACTGTTTGTCCTTTGCCAGCTTCTGACTGACCAGCATCTAAGGCAATCTTGTCATGAAGGGAAAGACTATTCTTTTTAACCAGCTCTTCGTGGATTAGAATTTTATTGGAATCTCCTTTTTGAAGATGTCGCCCTTCTTTTAGATTGAAAGCCGAACTGGTAAAGGTCACATCCTTGGATGAATCCTCAAGAGCTGTCAAGCTAACCAAGTTCTTGTCTGCAGCTGACAAATCATCACGCTCCACGCTCTGCTCGCCACTCACCGCTTCCTTGTCTTTTAATTTTGCAATCGTCTCCAACTCAGGAGAAACATTTTCCAGTCCCTTAATCTTGCTCACGGACGCTATCTCTGACAACTTGAAGGTCTGTCCATTTTCTATCTTCTTAATAGAAAAAGATGTGTTGAGTGATTTATAAAGATTGGTTTCAACCGTTTTGTTGGACTTCATTAGCGTCAAACAGGCTGAAATTCCGGCCAATAGGACCAATAAAATCAGAAATAAAATAAAACTTCTCAGTCGTTTTCTGCTGACATAAGCCCAAGCTCTTTGGATTGGATTCATTTGTCACCTCCATATTTGTAAGACTATTATAAAATCCAAATATGAAATGTTTATGAAATACAAAAAAGAGCAAAATTTTTTTGCTCTACTTGAATTAGATGAAAACAAAAGAGCTAGCCTAAGCTAACTCTTATCCTATGCGGAGAGAGGGACTTGAACCCTCACGACCTAAAGCGGTCACAGGATCCTTAGTCCTGCGCGTCTGCCAATTCCGCCATCCCCGCGTCGATTACTTTACTAGTATATCAACTTTTAGGATGCTTGTCAACACTTTTTTCAAATTTTTTTCATTTTCACCAACCAAGTTACTCTGAAATTTCATTTAGATTTTCATCTACTAACTTAGCTCCAAGTGTATTTTTGAAATGCCCTAGGGCAAATTGGTGATTTTCAGGCCAGATGGAAGCAACAGCTGGTTTAACAATCTCGATATCATATCCTAGATTGTAGGCATCTATAGCTGTATGCAGGACACAGATGTCCGTCAAGACACCTGTTAAAATAACTGTAGACACGCGACGCTCTCTCAAACGGATATCCAGATCAGTTCCTGAAAAGGCTGAGTAATGGCGTTTATCCATCCAAAAGACACGACTGTCTGAACCATGCTCTTGATAAAAGATCCCCAGATCTCCATATAAATTGCGTCCACTAGTCCCAATCAAATTATGAGGAGGAAATAGCTTGCTTTCTGGATGGAAACAATCGTTTTCTTCGTGAGCATCGATGGTAAAGAAGATATAATCTCCGCGTTCAAAAGCTAATCGAGTCACCTTTCTAATAGCATCCGAAATAGCTTGAGCTGGAGCACCTGCTGTCAATTTTCCACTATCTGCAACAAAATCTTCGGTATAGTCAATCGAAATCAAAGCTTTAGTCATTAGTAATCTCTTTTCTTCACTTCTTCAAAAATATCTGAAATCAAGACCTTAAGATATGTTCCCTTCATTCCAAGTGAGCGACTTTCAATAATCCCCGCAGACTCAAGTTTACGAAGAGCATTGACAATCACAGAACGGGTAATTCCGATACGGTCTGCAATCACAGACGCAGTTAACTGACCTTCATTTCCATTTAATTCCCCTAAAATTGCTGAAACAGCACGGAGTTCGGAGTAAGAAAGGGTATTAACCGCCATGGTAACAGCAGTACGGCGACGGATATTTTTCTCATCTTCTTCACGCTGGAAGTTGAGAAGTTGAATCCCAACAACGGTACTCGCAATCTCAACAAGAATCAAGTCCTCGTCATCAAATTCTTTGTCATTGCGCCAAATAATCAAAGAACCAAGGCGAATCCCTGATACATGAATCGGTGCAATTGTCGTCAAACCATCTGGAAAGTCGGCACGACTTTCCACAGGGAAAATACTCAAATCGTGATCAACTGTCAGATTGGCTTCTGTATCATAAATCATGTTGGCCCCCTGAATATATATTTCAGGGAAAATCTTAGTTTGGAAAAACTGCTCTACACGATCCGTATTGGTTTTGTAACGCATAAAATAACCAAGGAGACGTCCCTTGCTATTGACGATACAAGCGTTACAGTCAATAATATCTGCCAATTGACGGGTAATCGCATTGTAGGGAAGTTCTTCCTGTAACTGCTCCTCCGAGCGCTTCAGAATAGAAGTAATTTTTCTAGTTTTTTCTAATAAATGTGCCATTTTTCACCTCGAATTTAATCGCTATCATTATAACATAAACAGCTTGAATTTTCAATTATTATCTGAAAATTGCTTATTTAATTGCAATTTGAAAAAACAAGAATATTTTTAATTAAATTGCTTCTTTTCTATTGACAAGTTCCCTATTTTTGTGTATTATAATATTACAAGAAGATAATATATCTATTTTATTTATCTTTCTTTTCCATTCGGTCTCCTTATATAAAAAAGCGATTCATTTTGAACCGCTTTTTCTTATTTATCGCCCTTGTTACGAATAACAAAGCCTGTTTGCTTTTCACTTGAAGTATTTCGTGGTTTTTTATTGTCTTTATTACGGTAACGTCTGTCTTTATCAAAACGATCATTGCCACGACTTCCTTTTTTGAAATCATCACGACGACCATTGCCACGGCGATCACGGTCTCGACGGTCGTCCCCACTACGGCCTCCACGACCTCCCTTAGCTTTGCCACCGAAGCCATTACCCGATGGTTTAAACGGAAGTGGTTTTTCACGCTCAATTTCAACCTCTGGAAGGCTATCTGGGTCTTGGACTGTCAGACTCAAAATATACATTGCCAATTCTTCTGGAGTAAATTCGGCAACCAGCTTACGAGCATCCTTGCCAAATTTCTCAAAGTTACTACGGATAGTCTCATCTGCAAAATCACGTTCGATTTTCTTGAGAGCCACCTGTTTTTTAGCTTGGAAGGCTTCTTCTGCACTTGCAGGTTTGAGACCTTTCATGCGTTTCTTGGTCAAGTTTTCAATAATTTGAAGGTAGCCCATTTCGTTTGGAGCAACAAAGGTAATCGACTGGCCTGACTTACCAGCACGACCTGTACGACCGATACGGTGAACATAACTTTCAGGATCTTGTGTAATATCGTAGTTATAGACATGAGTCACACCTGAAATATCCAAACCACGCGCAGCAACGTCTGTCGCAACCAAAACATCAAGATTACCATTTTTAAAGTCACGAAGGACACGAAGACGTTTGTTTTGGTCTAGGTCGCCATGAATTCCTTCTGCACGGAAACCACGGATTTTAAGACCACGAGTCAATTCATCTACACGACGTTTGGTACGACCAAATACGATAGCAAGTTCTGGTTGTTCCACGTCCATGAGACGGGTCATGGTATCAAATTTTTCTTGTTCTTTGACTCGGATATAGTATTGGTCAACCAATTCTGTTGTCAATTCCTTGGCAGCAATCTTGACATGCTCAGGTTCCTTCATAAACTGAACACCGATACGTTTGATGGCATCTGGCATAGTTGCTGAGAAAAGCAAAGTTTGACGGTTTTCAGGAACACGAGAAATGATAGCTTCAATGTCTTCAAGGAAGCCCATGTTGAGCATTTCATCCGCTTCGTCAAGGATAAGAGTTTCAATATCTTGTAATTTCAAGGCCTTGCGTTTAATCAAGTCCAAAAGGCGACCAGGTGTTCCCACCACGATATGGGCACCAGATTTAAGAGCCTTAATTTGTTTTTCGATGCTTGATCCACCATATACTGAGCGAACCTTGACTCCCTTACTGCGACCAAAGCGGAAGAGTTCTTCTTGACTTTGGACAGCTAGTTCACGAGTTGGAGCGATGACCAAGGCTTGGATAGTCGCTTCTTCTGTACGGATTTTTTCAAGGGTAGGCAAGCCAAAGGCTGCAGTTTTTCCTGTACCAGTCTGAGCTTGACCGATAACATCCTTGCCTTCAAGGGCCAAGGGAATAGTTTGTTCTTGGATAGGACTGGCTTCTACAAAACCAGCTTTTTCAATCTCTGCTAGCAAATCAGCAGACAAGTTTAATTCATTAAATTTCACGTTCTTCTTCTTTCTAAAGGTGGTGCGAAGCCACCCTATAGGGCTTAGTTTATACTTTTCTTTTTATGACGTATTTTCATATACTGGATATAAAATCGTGTTGCTTCTTTTCCACAAAAGAAAAGTACTGTTTTCTTTGCAACCTATCTAGTATAACACAAGACCAGAGCAAAAGATAGCCTAATTTCTCTAGAAAATCATGTAAGCGGTTTTTTGCTTTCCTTTTTAATTGAACGACCTAGATAATAAGACAAAGCCAAGGCTATACTATATAAAATGAGAAAAACGAACAAGGTTTGTGTGTAAGAATGAGCCATTTTATAAGTCTCTGCTAATAAAATAGGCCCTGCTAAACCAGCCATTGCCCAAGCTGTTAAAATATATCCATGCAGAGCTGCCAATTCCTTGGTTCCAAAAATATCACTGAGATAAGCTGGAATCAATGAAAAACCAGCTCCATAGCAAGTCATCAAAATAGACATAGCGACTACAAATAAAACGGAATTTGTAAAGAGCCAAAGCGAGAGAGAAAAGAAAAGATTGACAAGCAGTAATATACTAAAGGTTAGAGGGCGACCGATATAGTCAGATAGACTCGCCCAGAGCAAACGACCAAACCCATTGAAAATCCCTAAAACGCCCACCATTACTGCTGCATGACTTGTAGACAAGCCAGCCATCTCCTGTGCCATTGGCGATGCCGCTGAAATTAAGCCTAAACCACAAGCTATGTTGATAAAGAAAATAATCCAAAGTATATAAAACCGATTACTTTTCAGGGCCTGATTTGCAGCCATTCCTTGCGTCAAAGAGGCTATTTTTTCTTTCCCTGAAACAGATAAAATTGCAAGCTCTTGCTCATTTGGACGCTTAATGAATTGTGAAGCTAGGAGCATGATAATAAAGTAACTTGCACCTAAAATATAAAAAGTTTCTACAAGCCCTACCCCTGCGATGAGATGTTGCGCTATGGGACTAGTCAATAAAGAAGCAAAACCAAACCCCATAATCGCTAAACCTGTTGCGAGACCACGTTTATCAGGAAACCATTTTATAATCGTTGACACAGGGGTAATATAGCCTGCTCCCAAACCAAGTCCACCTAAAATGCCATAAGCGAGATACAACAACCACAGCTCCTGACGGTCTATTGCAAATCCTGTTAAGATATTTCCACCTGCGTATAGAAAAGCAGATAGACTCCCCATGACTCTCGGACCAAATTTTTCTACCAAACGCCCCATAAATGCAGCCGATAATCCCAAACAAAAGATCGCTAGACTAAAGGCAAAGGCAACAGAAGCCTGATCCCATCCCGTTTTTTCAATAATAGGGTTGCGATAAACACTCCAAGCATAAGTCGAACCCAGCATTAAGTGTAAAATGACCCCAGCAAAGGCAATAATATAACGATTCAATTTCATAAAACCTCCTATTTTCGAACATTTATTCTATCTTATATAAAAATAGATAGGATTTTAGTTTATCAAGCTTGTCAAAAAATTACTATTTTTTTGTCTAGAAAACGTTTTTATCTTTTTCTGTCTTTTTCGTAGCAGAATTGTGCAAAAGTTTTTCTCTTGTGCTAGAATGAAATGCGAATAGGAGGAAGATAAATGTTAACTTATGATTTAATCGTTATCGGATTTGGTAAAGCTGGTAAAACACTAGCTGGTAAATTGGCTTCAGCTGGCAAAAAAGTTGCCCTCGTTGAACGTAGCAAAGCTATGTACGGTGGAACTTGTATCAACATTGGTTGTATCCCAACTAAAACTTTGCTAGTTGCTGCTGAGAAAGACTTGTCTTTTGAAGAAGTGATTGCTACCAAAAACACTATCACTGGTCGCCTCAACGGTAAAAACTATGCTACTGTTGCTGGTACAGGCGTGGACATCTTTGATGCGGAAGCTCACTTCCTTTCAAATAAAGTCATTGAAATCCAAGCTGGTGATGAAAAGAAAGAACTGACCGCTGAAACAATCGTCATCAACACTGGTGCTGTTTCAAACGTCTTGCCAATTCCTGGACTTGCTACAAGCAAAAACGTCTTTGACTCAACAGGTATTCAAAACTTGGACAAATTGCCTGAAAAACTTGGAGTTCTTGGTGGCGGAAATATCGGTCTTGAATTTGCTGGTCTTTACAACAAACTTGGAAGCAAGGTTACAGTTCTAGATGCCTTGGATACTTTCTTACCTCGTGCAGAACCTTCCATCGCAGCTCTTGCTAAGCAATATATGGAAGAAGACGGTATTGAATTGCTTCAAAATATCCGCACTACTGAAATCAAAAACGATGGTGACCAAGTGCTCCTCGTAACTGAAAACGAAACTTACCGTTTCGACGCCCTTCTCTACTCAACTGGACGCAAACCAAATGTAGAACCACTTCAACTTGAAAATACAGATATTGAACTAACTGAACGTGGTGCTATTAAAGTAGACAAACATTGTCAAACAAACGTTCCTGGTGTCTTTGCAGTTGGAGATGTCAACGGTGGCCTTCAATTTACTTACATTTCACTTGATGACTTCCGTGTTGTCTACAGCTACCTTGCTGGAGATGGCAGCTACACACTTGAAGACCGTCTCAATGTACCAAATACTATGTTCATCACACCTGCACTTTCACAAGTAGGTTTGACTGAGAGCCAAGCAGCTGATTTGAAACTTCCATACGCTGTTAAGGAAATCCCTGTTGCAGCAATGCCTCGTGGTCACGTAAACGGAGACCTTCGCGGAGCTTTCAAAGCTGTTGTTAATACTGAAACAAAAGAAATTCTTGGAGCAAGCATCTTCTCAGAAGGTTCTCAAGAAATCATCAACATCATCACTGTTGCTATGGACAACAAGATTCCTTACACTTACTTCACAAAACAAATCTTCACTCACCCAACCTTGGCTGAGAACTTGAATGACTTGTTTGCGATTTAAGTTGAGATCTAATCGTATCTAACAGCCCTCTTTGGGCTGTTTTTACTTCTGCGGAATCTCAAATCTGTCTTTTCCCTCTTTTATGATATAATAGAAACATGAACTTAAAAACTACTTTAGGCCTTCTTGCTGGGCGTTCTTCCCACTTCATTTTAAGCCGTCTTGGTCGTGGGAGTACCCTTCCAGGAAAACTTGCCCTTCAATTTGATAAAGATATTTTACAAAACCTAGCTAAGAACTACGAGATTGTCGTGGTCACTGGAACCAACGGAAAAACCTTGACAACTGCCCTCACTGTCGGCATTTTAAAAGAGGTTTATGGTCAGGTTCTGACCAACCCAAGCGGTGCTAACATGATCACAGGGATTGCGACAACCTTCTTAACAGCCAAATCTTCAAAAACTGGGAAAAATATTGCCGTCCTAGAAATCGACGAGGCCAGTCTATCTCGTATCTGTGACTATATCCAGCCAAGCCTATTTGTTATCACTAATATCTTCCGTGACCAGATGGACCGCTATGGTGAGATTTACACAACTTACAAGATGATTTTGGATGCTATTCGTAAGGTGCCTACTGCTACTGTTCTCCTTAATGGAGACAGTCCACTTTTCTACAAGCCAGCTATTCCAAATCCTGTACAGTATTTTGGTTTTGACTTGGAGAAAGGTCCAGCCCAGCTGGCTCACTATAATACCGAAGGAATCCTCTGTCCTGACTGCCAAGGCATCCTCAAATACGAGCACAATACCTATGCAAACTTGGGTGCCTATATCTGTGAAGGCTGCGAATGTAAACGCCCTGAATTAGACTATCGCTTGACAGACTTAGTTGAGTTGACCAACAATCGCTCGCGCTTTGTCATTGACGGCCAAGAATACGGTATTCAAATCGGTGGTCTCTATAATATCTACAACGCCCTAGCTGCTGTTGCTATTGCTCGTTTCCTCGGTGCAGATTCACAACTCATCAAACAGGGATTTGATAAGAGCCGTGCTGTCTTTGGACGCCAAGAAACCTTCCATATCGGTGACAAGGAATGCACCCTCGTCTTGATTAAAAATCCAGTCGGTGCAACCCAAGCTATCGAGATGATTAAACTAGCTCCTTATCCATTTAGCCTATCTGTCCTCCTAAATGCCAACTATGCAGATGGAATTGATACAAGCTGGATCTGGGATGCTGATTTTGAACAAATCACCGACATGGATATTCCAGAAATTAACGCTGGCGGTGTTCGCCATTCTGAAATCGCACGTCGCCTACGAGTAACTGGCTATCCAGCTGATAAAATTACTGAAACAAGTAGTCTGGAACAAGTTCTTAAAACCATTGAGAACCAAGACTGTAAGCATGCCTATATCCTAGCAACTTATACTGCTATGCTGGAATTCCGCGAACTGCTGGCTAGTCGTCAGATTGTTAGAAAGGAGATGAACTAATGGTTTATACTTCACTTTCCTCAAAAGCTGGAAATTACCCCTATCAGCTCAACATTGCCCACCTCTACGGTAACCTCATGAATACCTATGGGGACAATGGAAACATCCTCATGCTCAAGTATGTGGCTGAAAAACTGGGAGCCCATGTGACCATTGACATCGTTTCACTTCATGATGATTTTGATGAAAACCACTATGACATCGCCTTTTTCGGTGGTGGTCAAGACTTTGAACAAAGTATTATTGCAGACGACCTACCTGCCAAAAAAGAAAGCATTGACAACTACATCCAAAACGACGGTGTGGTTCTGGCTATCTGCGGTGGTTTCCAACTATTGGGTCAATATTATATTGAAGCTTCAGGGAGACGTATCGAAGGACTAGGGGTCATGGGCCACTACACCCTCAACCAGACCAATAACCGTTTTATCGGGGACATCAAGATTCACAATGAAGATTTCGATGAAACCTACTATGGTTTTGAAAATCATCAGGGCCGTACCTTCCTCTCAGATGATCAAAAACCACTAGGACAGGTTGTCTATGGAAATGGAAACAACGAAGAAAAAGTCGGCGAAGGGGTTCATTATAAGAATGTCTTTGGTTCCTACTTCCACGGGCCTATCCTCTCTCGTAATGCCAATCTGGCTTATCGCCTAGTCACTACTGCCCTCAAGAAGAAATATGGTCAGGACATCCAACTCCCTGCCTATGAGGACATTCTCAGCCAAGAAATCGCTGAAGAATACAGCGACGTCAAAAGCAAGGCTGACTTTTCTTAAACAAAGTGAAACTATATCAAAGAACTCCGTTATCTTGTCGGAGTTTTTTTGTCTTTTCTTTTACCCTTCTCCCTTGCATTTTCTCTCATTTTTTGCCAAAATAGAGGGGTAGAAAGAAGGTAGCATATGTCTAAATTACAACAAATCGTAACATATCTTGAATCAGAAAAACTAGACGTCGCTGTCGTATCTGACCCCGTCACAATCAATTACCTCACTGGCTTTTACAGTGATCCCCATGAACGCCAAATGTTCCTTTTTGTCCTAGCAGATCAGGAACCCCTCCTCTTTGTCCCAGCCCTTGAGGTTGAACGTGCAAGTAGCACTGTTTCCTTCCCAGTTGTGGGCTATGTGGATTCTGAAAATCCATGGCAAAAAATGAAACATGCTCTTCCACAACTTGACTTCAAACGTGTTGCTGTTGAGTTTGACAATCTCATCTTGACCAAATACCATGGCTTGAAAACCGTTTTTGAAACTGCTGAGTTTGACAACCTCACTCCTCGTATCCAACGCATGCGCCTCATCAAATCAGCTGATGAAGTGCAAAAAATGATGGTTGCAGGTCTCTATGCGGACAAGGCAGTTAAGGTTGGTTTTGATAATATTTCTCTTGATAAGACAGAGACAGATATCATCGCTCAAATTGACTTTGCTATGAAGCGTGAAGGTTATGAAATGAGCTTTGACACCATGGTCTTGACTGGTGATAATGCTGCAAATCCACACGGTATTCCAGCAGCTAATAAGGTTGAAAATGATGCTCTTCTCCTCTTTGACCTCGGTGTTCTGGTCAACGGCTATGCTTCAGATATGACTCGTACAGTCGCTGTTGGTAAACCAGACCAATTCAAGAAAGACATTTATAACTTGACTCTTGAAGCTCAACAAGCTGCTCTTGACTTTATCAAACCAGGTGTGACTGCCCATGAAGTGGACCGCGCTGCCCGTGAGGTCATCGAAAAAGCTGGTTACGGCGAGTACTTCAACCACCGTCTTGGTCACGGTATCGGTATGGATGTCCATGAATTTCCATCTATCATGGAAGGAAACGACATGGTCATCGAAGAAGGCATGTGCTTCTCTGTTGAACCAGGTATCTATATCCCTGGTAAAGTCGGTGTTCGTATCGAAGACTGCGGTGTTGTTACCAAGGACGGCTTCGACCTCTTTACAAGCACCAGCAAAGACTTACTTTATTTTGATTAAATTTATACAAAAAAAGTTAGCTTGAACAGCTAACTTTTTACTTTATCTTCTTGATGCTTTGGTTCAAAATAAATCCTACAATCATCCCTACCATATTTTGCATGAAATTCGGTAGGATTTCTGGTAGGGCTGCAGCCCAGCCATTCATCAATGTAGAACCCAAGGCGTAACCCCCTACCATGGCAATCGTTGCTAAGATAAGGCCTAACCACTGAGCTTTTCCTTTAAATCCTGCGAAAAATCCCTGTAAGCCATGGTTGATTAAACTAAAGAACATCCACTGAGGGTAGCCTGATAAGAGGTCAATCAAGAAACCTGCTAGTCCTCCTACTACAGCCCCTTCACGACTACCAAAGTAGAAGGCCGCGAAGAAGACACCCGCATCTAAAAGAGTTAGAATGCCTGTCGGTGTTGGAATTTTTAAGAAATAACCTAGAACCACAGAGAGGGCGGTTAATAGGGATACAAGGGCGATTTTAGTTGTTTTGGTTTGCTTCATATTGTCTTACTCCATACTGATCTGCTTGTGCAATAGCACGATAAACGAAAGCCTTAGAGCTTTCTACTGCTGGTAAAAGTTCATCACCTTTAACCAAGTGACTGGCAATGCTAGAGGCAAAGGTACAACCTGCACCAGCATTTTGCCCTTGGATAACAGGATTTTCTAGGACTGTAAAGTTTTGTCCATCATAAAAGACATCTACAGCCTTGTCCTGACTAAGGCGATTGCCTCCCTTGATAATGACTGCTGGCGCGCCTAAGTCATGTAATTTCTGAGCTGCAGTTTTCATGTCTTCCAAGGTTTTAATTTCCTGACCTGCCAATAATTCTGCTTCAGGAAGATTAGGTGTAATCACACTGACATGAGGGAAAAAGCGAATCAACTCTTGGCAGAGTTCACTAACTGCTACGTCGTGCGTTTCCTTGCAGACCAAGACAGGATCCAGAACCACAGGCACTCCTGGGCGTTGCTTGATAAAGTCCAATGCCTTCTCAGCCACACTGACAGTAGGGAGAAGACCAATCTTAATTCCCCCAAACTCCACATCACGCAAGCTATCTAATTCATGTTGAAAAATGGTATCGTCAGTTGGAAAGACTTCAAAGCCCTTTTCTGTTAAAGCTGTCAAACAAGTCACTGCTACAAAGCCATGCAAGCCGTTCAAGGTATAAGTAGCCAAATCCGCGGACAAACCACCACCACTAAAAATATCATTTCCAGAAAGTGCTAAAATGCGATTATTCTTCATAACGAATCTCCTTTAAATACAAACCATTTGGTGCTGCAGTGGGACCTGCAAGCTGCCTGTCCTTTTTCTCCAAGATCAGGTCAATCTGCTCCACTGGCATACGCTTGTTGCCGATTTTGAGCAGTGTCCCCACCATATTGCGAATCTGCTTATACAAGAAACCATTTCCTGAAAAGGTAAAAGTCAAAAACTGGCCCGTCTTATCGACTGTTAAACTAGCTTCTGTAATGGTACGAACCTTATCCTCCACACTAGTCCCAGAGGCTGTAAAACCTGTGAAATCGTGGGTGCCCTCTAGCTTTTTGACAGCCTCCTGCATCCGATCCACATCAAGCAGATAGGGAAAGTGAGTGGCATAGTGACGGCGCATGGGATTTTTAGGACGACCCCTATCCACGATAAACTCATAGGTCTTGCTGTGCTTGGCATAACGGCAATGAAAATCATCTGCCACTAGCTCAATCGAAATCACATCAATATCTTCAGGGGACTGGGTGTCCAAGGCAAAGCGAAGTTTTTCCTCATCCATTTGATAGGGCAAGTCAAAATGAATCACCTGTCCCAAAGCATGAACCCCACTATCAGTCCTACCAGCACCGTGAACAGTGATTGCTTTCCCTTTATTGAGTCTCGTCAAGGTTTTTTCAATTTCTTCCTGAACACTACGCGCATGAGGCTGGCGCTGAAAACCAGCAAAGGCGTAACCGTCATAGGAAATAGTTGCTTTATATCTTGTCATAACTTCCATTTTATCAAGAAATTAGTCTGTAGACAAGGTCCTAAAATAAATACTGTATGGGTACAAAAATCCTAAAAAGAAAAACTTAGGAACCAATCCTAAGCTCTCTTTTGAAGTAGGTACATGACAAAGATAGAAGTTACAATCAACCAAACTCCCAAAATTGTAAAGACCAACATTCCATTTTGTGTTAGTAACCCAATTGCACTTAGAACGAATGGGGTCGTAAAGGCTCCGAAACTACAGCCTAATACAGCAAATGAAGTTGCTTGATTGAGGAGTTTGGCTGGAATTCTTTCAGAGACCAGTTGAAAGACTGTCGTCAAGGCTACACTATAGGCAAAACCAGCCAGAATACTTCCTACCACTACCACCCACAAGGATGGAGACAAGGCAATCACGATTTGCCCTAAGCCGAAGGTAATACCAGACCAGAGGAGCAGTTTCTCTTTAAAAATAGAAATCAAGAAAGAAAAACTCACCCCAGCCACAATCCCGATCAACTGCATGACACTAAGGACAAAACTAGATAACTGGGCATCTCCAAGACCTCGTTCCACCATCAAACTTGGAATACGAATAGTAATAGCCGTATTGGTACAAACTACAACCGCCGCTTCGATAGCTAGGATAAAAATCAAACCTTTCATTTCCCGAGTTAAGCGACTTGCTTCTTTCTCTTTTTTCTTGACCTCTTTCTTTTCTTTTCCATAAGGGACAAAGAGCAGATAAAGGGTCAGCACCAAAAATCCAGCACTATAGGCTAGGAAGGTAGCTGTCCAACCAAAGGCCAACAACTGGCCGACTGCCAAGGTAATGAGAGAAGCCCCAACGACCTCTGCAGAACCGCGTAACCCTAGCATCTGTATTCTCGTTTTTCCCTGGTAACGTTCACTGATAATAGAAATGGCCTTAGCATTGATCATTCCAACACCCAAACCAAAAAGAATCCTTGTTCCAAAGACAAAGGGGTAGGCTTGATACCAGAAGGGAGCTGTTCCACTCAGTGATAAAATCAGCAATCCCAAACTAATCTGTAAGCGCTCAGGAAATATTTTTTCTAAGAAACCATTTAGTAGTAACATAATCATGATCCCGAAGGAAGGCAAGCTCGCCAAGAGCTCAATTTGTTCCTTAGGATAACCTTGATAATACTCAAACATGGCTGGCAGGGCACTCGAGATGGAAAAGGATGTAATCAAAACGAGGGAGAGAGCCAAAATACTGGCCCGTTCTAAAAATTGTTTCATGAAATCTCTTTCTATATTTCTCTTAATCTTCTAATTTTTTGATAGTTATCAAACAAGCAAGAAAAGAAGAAGCCTCTTTAGTGTACAGACTCCTTCTTAAACTCGAAAATGAATCCCTTGTGTCTTATACTCAATGAAAACCAAAGAGCAAACTGGAAAGCTAGCCGCAGGCTGCTCAAAACACTGCTTTGAGGTTGTAGATAGAACTGACGAAGTCAGCTCAAAACATGTTTTTGAGGTTGCGGATGAAACTGACGAAGTCAGCTCAAAACATGTTTTTGAGGTTGCGGATGAAACTGACGAAGTCAGTAACATATATACCTTAAGGCGAAACTGACGTGGTTTGAAGAGATTTTCGAAGAGTATTAGGATGACTTTCTCTTGATTTGCTTAATAAAGTAGAAGATAAATCCTGCTACCATATAGGCAACAAAGATAATCAGACACCACTTGAACACGACATCCCAACCCTTGTTCACATTCAAAAAGAAGTAAGGGAAGGGACTAACCTTAGAATTAGGAATGTCTAGTTTCAGTACCAAACCATTAAAAAGAGCAAACATCATATACAGCAAGGGTAAAATCGTCCACACAACTGGATCCCAGATTTTATATTGACCCTGTTTGTCAAACAAGAGGGTATCTGCTAAAAACCAGAGGGGAACGATATAGTGGCAAAGGAAATTTTCTAGGGTATAAAAATTAGTCGCAATGGGCGCTAAAAGGAAATGGTAAATCACACAGGTAATCATGATACTCATGGTGACCCCACCTTTTAAGCGCAAGAGGCTTGGCCTTTGCCAGTTTTCACCTAAACGGCTCATAACCTTTAGGAGATAGAGCGTAAAAATCGCGACTAAAAGGTTGGACAGAACCGTATAATAGAGCAGCATCCCAAATCCACCATGCTTGGCGATTTCAAGATAAACTCCCGTAAAAGCCGCTAGAAACAAGAAGATACGGCTATAAAATATAAGTTTGTAGTTCTTTGACATGTTTAAATTTTCTTCACAAACTCTGATTTAAGTTTCATGGCACCAAAACCATCAATCTTACAGTCGATATTGTGGTCGCCTTCTACGATACGGATATTTTTCACGCGCGTCCCTTGTTTCAAATCTTTTGGCGCACCTTTTACTTTCAAATCCTTGATGAGGGTTACTGTATCACCATCAGCCAATTTATTTCCGTTGGCATCGATAGCAACAAGGCCCTCTTCTACATCTGCAACTTCAGCAGGATTCCACTCATGAGCACACTCTGGGCAAACCAGTAGGGCACCGTCTTCGTAGACATACTCTGAGTTACATTTTGGGCAATTTGGTAAGTTGTTCATAGTTTCTCCTTATCATCATTCACTATTCTTTGAAAATCAAAATTTCTCGAACAGCAACTATTATACCCTAAAATCAGCATTTTGACAAATTTAGAAAAAACCGATATCACTCTATCGGCTTTTCTACATTTACATTCTTTTTTCAGCTTCTTCTTTAATTTTTTCAACTACTTCTTGAATGTTCAAACCTGTTGTATCAAGGTAGACAGCATCCTCTGCTTGTTTTAGAGGCGAAGTCTCACGATGACTATCCTTGTAGTCACGCGCAGCAATTTCCTCTTTTAGGGTTTCAAGGTCTGTTTCAATTCCCTTGGCAATATTTTCCTTGTAACGACGCTCTGCTCGTTCATCTACCGAAGCTACTAGGAAAATTTTCAATTCTGCTTGTGGCAATACAACAGTTCCAATATCGCGACCATCCATGACAATCCCACCTTGCTGAGCGATTTCTTTCTGGAGAGAAACTAGTTTCTCACGCACTTGAGGAATTGCCGCAACAGCAGAAACATGATTGGTCACTTCATTTTCACGAATAGGATGGGTAATATCCACATCTCCTACAAAGACAAGCTGCTCTCCAATTTCTGAGCGTCCAAAACTGATTGGATGCTGGTCCAATAAGTCTAAGAGTTCTTCAACTTGTTCAACTCCTAATTGGTTCTTGAGAGCCATGTAGGTCGCTGCACGATACATGGCACCTGTATCTAGATAGGTGTATCCAAAATCCTTGGCAATAATTTTTGCGACCGTACTCTTACCACTTGAAGCAGGACCGTCGATAGCAATTTGAATGGTTTTCATATCAACTCCTATTTGATTTTAACAACATCACCTGGATTAGCAAACCAAGATCCTGTAGCCATGTGCCCAGGATTCAAGGCCTCTAACTGAGCAATCGAAATCCCCGCGCGAGCTGCAATAGCTGCTTCTCCTTCTCCAGCCAAGACTTTTGTCGTCCCTTCTGGATCTGTTGAATGTTCTGAGCTAGTAGATGATTCTTCCTTATCCTCTGAACTAGAAGATGCCTGCTCTGAACTACTAGAAGATGAAATCTGTACTACATTTGCATCAGAATCGTGAAAATCTTTCAAGGCTGCCGTGCGATTGCTCCCACCCGATGAAAGATAGATAAGAACAATGATCATCACGACTACAATCACAAAGAAAATACTTGCTAAGATAGTTAAGATACGGTTAGCAACGACTCCTCCACCTTGTTCTCTCTTACGACGTTGTGTTCTTGTTTCCTCTTGATTCTCATAAATATCTTCTTGCCACGGTTCTTTTGCCATACCTTACTCCTTGTTTTTTTTTACTTTTCTTATTACAATATAAATATGAAAATCACACTTATACCTGAACGTTGCATTGCCTGCGGACTTTGCCAAACTTATTCTGATTTATTTGATTACCACGATAATGGAATCGTGCGTTTTTACGATGACCCTGATCAACTAGAAAAAGAAATTTCTCCTAGCCAAGACGTCGTAGAAGCTGTTAGAAACTGTCCGACACGTGCCTTGATTAAAGATTAACTCTAATCTTTCGTAGTAAATTGACAAGAACGTTTCACTCTTTCTAGTTTAGCACATTTCCATGTAAAATTATAGTCTTTTCACTTTATTTTTTTCTGTAAAATCAGGAAGGTCACTTTTTTCTTTGATAAGATAAAGTGGTCTTTTTTTAGTCTCTAGATAAATCTTACTAACATACTTGCCAAGAATCCCAATGGTCAAGAGTTGAATGCCTCCAAGAAAGAGAATGACAGCCATGAGAGAGGTCCAACCTGATGTCGGATTACCCAAAATGAGGGTCCGAACCACAACAAAAAAGGTCATCAGTAGAGAAATGAAACAAGATAGGAGACCAGCCATAAAGGCTATAATCAAGGGAAAATCTGAAAAATTAACAATCCCTTCAATGGAGTAAAAAAAGAGTTGCCTAAAACTCCAACTGGTATTGCCAGCCTGCCTTTCGACATTGGGATAGTCCAGATAGTGGGTTTTAAAACCGACCCAGGCAAAGAGTCCCTTAGAAAAACGATTGGACTCGGTCAAAGCTAAAATGGCATCGACCACAGACCTTCTCATCATGCGAAAATCACGGACACCTGACGGCAGGGCTACTGGACTGATTTTTTGCATGAGGCGATAAAAAAGATTAGCACAAAAACTGCGAAAGAAGGGTTCTCCCTCCCGACTAGTTCTCCGTGTTCCTACGTAGTCCAAATCTGCATTTTGGTCTAGTAAATCTTTCATCTCAAGTAACATACTAGGGGGATCTTGGAGGTCTGCATCCATTACCACCACCAAATCTCCTGTCGCATATTGCAAGCCTGCATGGAGGGCTGCTTCTTTGCCAAAATTTCGAGAGAAAGAAAGATAATGCACTGCCAGATTTTGCTCCCGATAGGCCTTTAAGAGTTCTAAGGTTCCATCACTTGATCCATCATCGACAAAGATATACTCGATTTCTGCTCCCAAGTCAGGAATCAAAGCTTCCAAAGCCTGATAAAAAAGAGGAAGTACTTCCTCTTCGTTTAAACAGGGGACAATGATTGAAATCACCATCTTAGTCTTCAAATCCATTTGGATGCTTGCTTTGCCAACGCCATGCGTCTTCACACATTTGGGTGATGCCTAATTCTGCTTCCCAGCCCAGTTCTGCTTTGGCTTTTGCAGGATCTGAATAGCAGGCTGCGATATCCCCTGGGCGACGGTCTACGATGCGGTAAGGAATTGGGCGTCCCACTGCTTTTTCCATATTTTGGATAATTTCAAGAACTGAGTAGCCTTTACCTGTTCCAAGGTTATAAACGTTTAGACCTGAACCTTTTTGGATTTTTTTCAGAGCTGCAACGTGACCTTTAGCCAAGTCAACAACGTGGATATAATCACGAACACCAGTTCCATCTTCCGTATCGTAATCGTCTCCAAACACTTGCACTTGCTCTAATTTCCCAACGGCTACTTGAGTCACGTATGGCAAAAGATTATTTGGAATACCATTTGGATTTTCTCCCAAATCACCACTTTCATGGGCTCCAATTGGGTTGAAATAACGAAGCAAGACCACATTCCATTCTGAGTCTGCCTTGTAGATATCCGTCAAAATTTCCTCAAGCATAAGCTTAGTGCGACCATATGGATTGGTTACTGAAAGTGGGAAATCTTCCAAGATGGGCACTGTATGAGGATCTCCGTAAACTGTCGCAGAAGAACTGAAAATGATGTTCTTACAGTTGGCTTCTTCCATAGCTTTCAAAAGGCTAACAGTTCCAGCGATATTATTGTCATAATAAGCAAGTGGGATACGGGTTGATTCGCCAACAGCCTTCAAGCCAGCAAAGTGAATGACCCCTGTTGGTTCTTCTTGCTTGAAAATGTCTCTGAGGGTATCTGTATCACGGATATCTGCCTCATAGAAAGGCACTTCAACTCCTGTAATTCTCTCAACAACTTCTAAACTTTTTCTGTTACTATTCACAAGGTTATCCACCACAACAACCTGATGACCTGCTTGGATTAACTCAATAACAGTGTGGGTTCCGATAAAACCTGCTCCACCCGTTACCAAAATCTTTTCTTGCATCTTCTTTCCTCGATTCTCGGATTATTTTTTCTTATTTTATCATTTTTGATAGGGAATGTCATTTGCCATCCTAGAGGGGAGGCTAAAATTTCAGTAAAATTCTATTCTCTTTTTACTCGTTTGACATAGTTTTCAATTGGATAGTTTAGAGGGTCCAAGGTCAATTCCCCGCCTTGGATCAGTTGAGCTAGATGGTAACCAATGATAGGACCAGTTGTGAGGCCCGATGAACCTAGTCCACTAGCAGCATAGGCACCTGCTAAGCCAGGTACTTGCCCAAAGAAAGGTGAGAAATCACTGGTATAGGCACGGATTCCCACACGCTCAGCTCTAGAAATCGCCTTAGCCAAGGTTGGGTAGTGAGGCAAGGCGTCCTCCTCCATTTGTTGGAGCAAGGTTTCATCTACCGTCAAATCAAATCCCATGTCATTTTCATGAGTAGCTCCTAGGGACAATTTCCCACCTGCAAAAGGAATCAAATCCCACTCCCCTTCTGGCATAACAACAGGGTATGATTCCATATCTTGGGCAAGCTGATAATCTCGTAATTGCCCTTTCTGAGGACGAACATCTACATCATAACCCAAGGGTTCTAATATGTGACCCAACCAAGCTCCCGTCGCTAAAATAACCTGATCAAACACCTCTTCACCAATCTTGTAACCTGATGCTAAAGGTGTCAGAGTTACTTTTTCTTTGACCAGCTTGACCTGACTGGCTTCTAGCAAACAAGTCACTAAAAGTTGGCCATCTACTCTCGCTCCACCAGAAGCATATAGCAAGCGGTCAAATCCCTGTAAGCCAGGGAATAATTCATTAGCTGAGGCTGGGTCCAGAATGGCTAATTTCCCTATCAAGGGAGATTCTTCTCTACGCTGGAGGGCTAGTTGATAGAGTTCTTCTAGCTTGGATTCATCCTTTTTCAAGAGACAGACTCCCGAACGCTGGTAAAAGTCGATTTCTTGTCCTGACTTCTCTAAATCAGCTAATAAATCCACATAAAAGTCAGCCCCCAAGCGCGCCATTTTGTACCAGGCTTTATTGCGACGTTTGGAAAACCAAGGACTGATAATTCCTGCTGCGGCCTTGGTAGCTTGACCTTGTTCATGGTCAAAAACGGTCACCTCTAGGTCACTTTTTTTAGAGAGGTAGTAGGCAGCTGTTGCACCTACAATCCCTGCTCCGATAATGGCAACTTTTTTCATTGTTTTCACTTTCTAACTAGATATGGTGGAAAGGATTGGTCGAGGCTTGACTAGGCAAGATATCAATATCCCAGCCCTTTTCTTCCTTCCATTGAGTAAGGAGTGCTGCGATTTTTTCCACAAAAAGCACTTCGATATAGTGACCTGGGTCCAATGCTAGCAAACCATCAGACAGCATATCCTGAGCAATATGGTAATAGATATCACCAGTGATATAAACATCTGCTCCTTTAGCTAAAGCATCCTTATAGAAAGACTGCCCGCTACCACCACAGATGGCCACTCTTGAAATAGACTTCTGCAAATCACTCTCTTGATAATGCACCATTCGAAGGCTATCAAGGTCGAAGACTTGCTTGACATTCTGGGCCAATTCCCCAAATGTCTGAGGCTGAACATTCCCAATACGACCAATCCCACGTTCAGGGCCTGTTTCCTGCAGATAAGTCGTCTCCTCAATGCCTAGCATCTGGCAGAACCAGTCATTGAGGCCATTTTCAACGATGTCAATATTGGTATGGCTGACATAAACTGCGATATCATGCTTGATGAGGTCGATGTAAATCTGATTTTGTGGACGGTTGGCTACCAAATCCTTGATAGGACGAAAAATCGGCGCGTGCTTGACGATAATCAAGTCCACACCCTTTTCAATGGCTTCAGCCACCGTTTCTTCACGAATATCGAGAGCCACCATGACACTTTGGATATCCTTGTCCAAAGTGCCAATTTGCAGACCACGACTATCTCCCTCCATTGAAAATTCCTGAGGGCAAAATGCTTCATACGCATTAATCACTTCACTTGCTAGCATGGAGAACCTCCTTGATGGCTTGAATTTTATCTACTAGAACTTGACGTTCCTCCAGATTTTTTTCTGGGATTTGTCCGAGGGCGAACTCTAGCTTAACAGCTTCTTTTTGCCATTTTTGGACAAATACTGGATTGAGCTCTTTGGACAAGAAGGGACCAAAGCGAACATCACTGGCTGATAGCTTCATTTGTCCTACTTCCACCACCAAAATCTCGTAAAACTTGCCAGCTTCTTCTAAGATGCTTTCAGCTACAATCTGAAATCCGTTCTCTTGTAGCCAGATACGCAAGTCGTCTTCACGATTATTGGGTTGGAGGATCAATCGTTCTACATTAGCTAACTTGTCCAAGCCTTCTTCTAAAATCCTAGCAATCAAACGACCACCCATGCCAGCAATGGTAATGACAGACACTTGGTCTGCCTCTTCAAAAGCTGCCAGCCCATTGGCTAAACGGACTTGGATTTTCTCCTTTAGACCGTGCGCCTCAACATTTTTGACCGCAGACTGATAGGGGCCTTCCACCACCTCACCCGCAATGGCACTTTTAATTTGGCCTCTTTCGACCAAGTTGATAGGCAGATAAGCATGGTCACTTCCCACATCTAGCAAAATGGCTCCCTGTGGCACAAAGGAAGCCACCAATTCTAATCTCTTTGAAATCATCTTCTCTCTCTTTCCAAAACTCTATTACCCCTTATTATACCACATTTCAGCTGGCAATCTTGTACCTAAAAAGACCGCAATCCACAGATTGCAGCCTTTCTTTATTTTCTAGCTTGGTAGCGACTGGTCAAAATGAAAATCACGGTAAAGACCAACATCATGACACCATAAACAGGTAATGTTTGTCCTGTTAAGGTTGAAATTTCAAGCAGTTTTTGAATTCTTGGGAAGAGAGCTGTGGCTAGGAAGCCTCCTACTGACCAAACAATCAAGAGGACACGCCATAAGGTAAATGGCATGCAGGCTCTAAATACGGATAAGAAACCAATTGACCCCAAGAGATAATAGAGTAGAGTTGAGATTTCTAACTCAGACCAACCTTGGCTCGTTCCAAATATTTTCACAAAAAGAACGCTGAACACAACCATGAGAGCACTTGGTAGAGCACGAAGCATAGATCTTCTGAGGAAATTTGGCTCAACAGGTTTGATATTTCGCTCAAAAGTTAGAACGAATGGTGGGAAACCTTCCACGAACTGGTCAATCATGGTAATCTGGATTGGAATAAAAGGGAAAATCAAGATCCATTCAGACCGTCCCAGAAGAGCGCTGGCAATACAAATCACCGCGAGCAAGAAGGAATAAATCGTCTTAATCAAGAAAATCGGTGCAATGTGGGCAATGTTATTGACCACACGACGACCTTCAAAGAGAATCTCAGGAACATCATTAAAGTCTGAGTTCAAGAGAACCAAATTGGCAATCTGCCGTGTTGCCGGGTCTCCCTCAGCCATCACGATGGAACAATCTGCCTCACGAAGAGCCAAGATATCATTAACACCGTCCCCTGTCATAGCTGTTGTATGCCCTGCTTTTTTCAGCGTTTGGATGATGAGTTTCTTTTGATGAGGGGAAACACGTCCGAAAATCGCTGTCTCTTCAGCCATGGCAATCAATTCCTCATCCGTGATTTTTGAGCAATCTACATAGCTGTGATAGTCGACAAAACCAGCCTTCTGGGCAATACTGGAAACCGTAACTGGATTGTCACCAGAGATAATCTTGAGGCCTACTTCCTGTGAACGGAGATAGTCTAGCGTCTCTGCTGCTCCTTCTCGAATGGGATCCAAGATCTCCAGCAAGGCTAGAGCCTGAATATCAGATGGTTTTTGTGGTTTGTGATGGTCTAATTTCTCCTGACTGAGAGCTAAGACCAAGACACGTGACCCTCTCTCCAAGGCCTCTCTGGCTTCAGGGACTTCAGAGTCCAACAACATCTCAGGCGCACCTAGGAAAACTGTCCCCAGGCCTTCCAATTCCATGGCTCCCCACTTGCGGTCGCTAGAGAAAGGAAGATTCGAAAGCATAGGATAGGCAACCTGTCCTTGGAAACGCTGACGAATAGCTTGGGCCGTTGGATTCTTATCCTCACTATGAGACATATAGCTTGTCAGGATACTGGCAATAGCCTCGTCACAATAAGTTTCCGTCAGCGGAATAACAGCCTCCACCTGCATCTTTCCTTGGGTGATGGTACCCGTCTTGTCCAAACAGAGCATATCCACGCGCGCCAAGGTTTCAACAGAGTACATCTCCTGCACCAAGACCTTTTTCAAACCAAGCTTAATAACTGCAGTCAAGAGCGAAGTAATGGTCAAAAGGGCAATCCCCTTGGGCAACATTCCCAAAAGGGCTGTCGACGAATTTACAACGGATGACTTAAGAGGCAGGCCTTTTAAAAGTAAGGCTTCTAGCAAGAGAGCTAGACCAAAGGGAATGATGATTTTCCCAGTAAAACCGGCTAACTTGTCCAGCGATTTCATGATACGGGAGTTGATCGGTTTCACTGTCTTGGCTTCCAGCATAAGTTTGGCAGCATAGTTGTCAGCACCGACATGGTGGACTTGAGCCAAAACTGACCCACTGGCTAGGAAACTTCCAGACAAAAGCAAGGCATCCACTTCCTTTTGCACCAAATCACTTTCCCCCGTCAACATGGCTTCATTGACTTCCGCAAAACCTTCTAGAACCAAGGCATCACTAGGAATCTGCTCTCCTGCAGACAAACGAATGACATCTCCTAACACCAATTCTTCAGGATTCAGAGCCACTTCTTGGCCATCACGGATGGTTTTGACCTTTTCCTTGGTCATGAGATTGAGCTTATCCACCATGTGTTTAGCTCGCAGCTCGGTCACAATACCAGAAAAGGCATTAAAGCAGATAACGGCAAAGAAGACCAGATTGCTCCAAGCCTGCACAAAGGCTAGTGCCAAAGCAATGGCAAAGTTCAAAGCATTAAAAAGGGTAAAGACATTTCGTTTAACGATTTGCCAAGTGCTGGTACTGGCCGAAGCAGTAAAATCATTGACCAAGCCCTTAGCCTGTCTTTCCTTGACTTCTCTTTGGGTTAATCCCATAATCTTATTTTTATCCATAAATTCTATCATATCATTTTTTCTAAAAGAATTCTAATCTCACCCCAAATATGGACCTAGTCAAGGGAAAAGTTTGCCAGCCCTCCTTTGATAAGGTATAATAATAACAAGAAAATAATCGAAGGAGATCGCATGTTTTATACTTATTTACGTGGATTGGTTGTCTTGCTCCTATGGTCCATCAATGGCAATGCCCACTATCATAATACTGATAAAATTCCTAATCAAGATGAAAATTATATTTTAGTTGCGCCTCACCGCACCTGGTGGGATCCTGTTTACATGGCCTTTGCTACCAAACCAAAACAGTTCATCTTTATGGCCAAAAAAGAACTCTTTACCAACCGTATCTTTGGTTGGTGGATTCGTATGTGTGGTGCCTTTCCTATCGACCGTGAAAATCCTAGCGCTTCTGCCATCAAATACCCTATCAATGTCCTAAAAAAAAGTGATCGCTCTCTCATCATGTTTCCAAGTGGGAGCCGTCACTCAAACGATGTCAAGGGTGGCGTAGCCCTGATTGCCAAAATGGCCAAGGTCCGTATCATGCCGGTTACCTACACAGGTCCCATGACTTTGAAGGGATTAGTTAGCCGTGAACGTGTCGATATGAACTTTGGAAATCCAATCGATATATCAGATATCAAGAAAATGAATGATGAAGGCATTGAAACAGTCGCCAATCGCATCCAAGTAGAATTTCAACGTTTGGACCAAGAAACGAAACAATGGCACAATGATAAAAAACCAAACCCACTCTGGTGGCTTATCCGCATCCCTGCCCTCATCCTTGCCATTATCCTCGCTATCCTAACCATCATCTTTAGCTTTATCGCAAGCTTCGTATGGAATCCAGATAAAAAGAGAGAAAAACTTGGTTAAATAAATACAACAATCCCTTGGCAAAAGCCAAGGGATAAATCTTTTATTCGATTTTCCATTTTTGGACTAACCAGCTGGAAAAAGCTAGGAATCGCTCAGCTACTTGTTCATGGTGTCCATAAGGATCAAAAATAAACTGACCGTTCGGATAGCCTTTCTGAAGACTGGTATGAATCTTCTCGGCATAGACTGGTGCTTGAGCCAAGCGATTGGTATGATGGGCTCCTTCTGTTTGACCATTCTGTAAATACAGCAAACAATCTAGATTTTTCACTGTCTCTTCCTTGCAGTAAGTCACAAAATCAGGATACCAAAAGGAACCGCAGATGGAGAAGACACAGGAAACCTTGTCAAAGCTGAAAAGACTGTAGACTGCCACCAAACCACCTAGTGAGTAGCCTCCATAAGCAAGGCGAGTTTCGTCCAGGCGATAAAGCGACTGCAACTTGTCCAAAAGGCCTCCAAATAAATGATCATGATAGACGTTGGCCTGACCTCCAAAATCTGGAGCCCCATCTCTCAAAGCCGATGTCACCCAGGGCGTGTAGGCGTCTAGGCGATTTTTAGAGGTCAAGCCCACTAAAATCACAGATTCGGAAAGGGACGATAGGAAGTCCACGTTTCCATCATTCAATAAAATAGCCGGATAGGTTTGATTGGGGGCGTAGTTAGAAGGAAGGCTGATTTTGACTTGAATTCCTTCCCAATCAAACTCATTATTTATTGATAAAGTCATTGATTTTCTCAAGGGAATCAATCACTGCTGGACCATAGTCCATCAATTCATCGTAAGAGATGGTCATGATTTTTTGATTCTTAATAGCAGGAACGCTTTCCAAAACAGCATTTGCCTTCATCAACTCTACTGCTTTTTCATCCAATTTTTTATTGCGGTCGCTGGTTACATAGATAATCAATTCAGGATCCATTGACACGAGATTTTCCAAAGTCAAGCCTGATGTCCCCGTTGCAACGTTTGTATAACCAAGTTGGTTCAGCAAACTTTCTTGCAAAGCAGACTTGTAGGCACCAAAGGTTTGATCATTATAAGCAACCATAATTAAAGCCTTTTTCTTTTCACCTTGACTTGCTGAATTTGCTTTCTTAACAGCGTCAATTTTAGTTTGTAATTGGGCTGCGTATTCATTAGCCTTGTCCTGAACATTAAAAATCATTCCAAGATTTTTGACATCTTCTACGATATTCCCCAAATCTTGCTGAATCGTTGAGAGAGAAGCTTTTTGCGTATAAACTGGGATTTTGTTTTCATTCCAAGTGCTAACTGTCCCCAAGGATTTTTCAGAAAACATCATATTTCGACCCATCACAGCGTCTGGCTCATAAGAAAGGACTGTCTCTTGTGAGACTGTTTTTTTATCACCAATTTGAGGAATCGTCGCAATCGCGTCCTTGTATTTGTCCATCACAGCATTGTCTGGATTGAGCATGCCAACAATTTTATCCTTCAACCCTAACTCCAATAAGATTTCAGTAGTTGAAAGATTGTTGGTGATAACTTTTTCAGGTGCCTTGTCAAAGACTTGTTCGACTTCATTACCTTTCGCGTCATAGGTTTTGACCGTTAGTGGATAAGTCGTCTCTGCGTTAGCCTTTTGACTTGTTTCTGTGCTAGACTGTGTGGTAGCTTTTTCTGTAGTAGTGTTACCACAAGCTGCCATGGTTAGGGTGGCTACTGTTACGAGTAAAATGCTTAGTGTTTTTTTCATCTTGTTTTCCTTTTCATTCTTATAAATAGTGAATCATGGCTTGCTGATCCTTGGTCCAAGTCACCTGACTTTGAACTCCATATACAGTTTGCAATGACTCAGGGGTGATGGTCTCCTTTGGAGTCCCTTGGTAAAGGATTTCTCCCTCTTTCATTAGATAGAGATAATCCGAATAGCGACAAGCAAGTTGAATATCATGCAGGACAGCTAGAACATTGACCTTGAGCTCCTTCACAATGGCCAACAAGTCTAACTGATACTTGATATCCAGGTGATTGGTTGGTTCGTCTAGGAGTAAGAGAGTCGGTTCTTGCGCTAAGGCGCGGGCTAGTAAGACTCGCTGTTTCTCTCCCCCTGACAGAGACGAATAGAGACGAGTTTTCTTCTCAAGCATATCCACCTTAACGAGGGCATCTTGAACGAGCGCATAATCCCTTTCCCTTTCCTTCTGTAAAAAAGAGAGGTGGGGAGTTCTTCCCAGCAAGACGATTTCCTCAACTGTACAATCAAACTGCAGCTGGTTAAACTGGGTCACAACTGCCATTTGCTTGGCTGTTTCTTTGAGTGACCAATGCTCCAGAGGCTTTCCATCTAGGCTTATCAAGCCTTTGTCCGCCTTTTCCTGACGATAGAGGAGTTTAAGCAGGCTGGTTTTCCCGCTTCCATTTGGTCCTAGTATCGTGTGAAATTGATGCCCTTCAACCTTAAGAGAGACTCCTTTGAGGATTTTTTTCTCTCCCAGTCCAAAATGGATATCCTGACAAATCAAGTCCATATCAGACCCTCACCTCCCTTCGCCTACCTCCAACAATGTAGATAAAGAAGGGAGCACCTACTAAGGCTGTGAAAATACCAATAGGAAGCTCTGCGTTTGGAATAATGATACGAGAAAGTACGTCTGCCCAGATGACAAAGAGGGCACCCAGCAAGGTTGCAACAGGAAAAAGCCTCTTGTAATTCGTTCCTACTAATCCTCGAGCTAAATGTGGAGTAATCAGACCGACAAATCCAATAATCCCACAGGTTGCCACTAAGACTGCTGTCAGCACAGCCACCATGGTCACATAAAGATACCAATAAAAGCGTAAGGGAATTCCCAAAGTTAAAGCAGCCTCATCTCCCATCATCATCGCATTGAAAACACGATACTGAGTAGAGAAAAATAGAAGGGCCATTCCTACTACTATAGTTGGCAGGACCAAGTCTGCCCAGGAAGTCCCAGCGAGCGAGCCCATGGTCCAAAACTTAATGGTCATCACACTATCCGCATTAGCGCCAACTGAGATAATAAAGTTTGAAAAAGCCAGAAAGAGAGCGTTAACCACCGTTCCTGATAAGATCAGACTGGAAGTCGTCATCCTTCCCTGCATAGAGGCAATGATGAGGACAGCAATTGTTGCCAAAATAGCTCCAAGAAAAGCTCCAAGGCTAATCATCACTTTTAAACCAAGAATGATGCTCAAGGTTGCCCCTAGAGTTGCACCCGCAGATATGCCTAAGACATAAGGCTCAGCGATGGGATTGTTCACTGTAGACTGCATCACACTACCACACATAGAAAGGCCTGCTCCTACTATCAGACCTAACAATACTCGAGGGAATCTCATATTCCATACAATGGCAAGAGTAGACTTGGAAACCTCTCCTATTTCAAGAGGAAATCCCAACTTGCTCAAAATAATCCGATAGGTATCTCCTAGTTCAATCGCAACAGATCCCATTGAAACTGCTAGAAAGAGAGAAATCCCTAAAATACCTAGCAAAACAACTAAAAGTAACACAAATTGCTGGTCTTGTCGGCTTCCAGAAAATTTGGAAAGCATGCAAACCTCCTTTGATAGAATCTTAAAAATTTAGAAAATTCTCATGAAAAGTATACCATATTTTCAACAATGGAACAAGATGAGAAGAAATGAATATAGTTTGTTTTATTGTGCTAGGAACCGTAACCGAAGATTATACTTTAGCATACCAAGGTAAGGTGACAACATAAAAAAGCCCTCTGAAAATCAGAGAGCTGATTTGAGATTGGGATAAAATCCTAGTGAAAAAGATGAAACTCCTTGCATTGATCGAACACTGTGTCATTTCCCTATTTTCATACGGATTTCTTACACCCTTAGCATCATGATTCTTGCTGGATAAACCGTTTATAGACTAGGCGATGAGGCGAAGATTGTACAAAATTTTTAGTGAAACAAAAAATCTCCCCGAAGGGAGAATATCTGGTTTATTTTACCTTACAGTGCTAGGAACCATAACCGAAGATTATACTTGAGTATATCGAGGTACGGTAACAACGTAAAAAGCCCTCTGAAAATCAGAGAGCTCCCGTCTTACTGGATAAACCGTTTATAGACCAGGCGACGAGGCGAAGATTGTACAAAATTTTTAGTGAAACAAAAAAATCTCCCCAAGGGGAGAAAATCTGGTTTATTTTACCTTACAGTGCTAGGAACCGTAACCGAAGATTATACTTGAGTATATCGAGGTAAGGTGACAACGCAATGTAAGTGGAAAATAAAGCAGATTAGCGACGAAGTCCTAGAGAGTTGATTAACTCACGGTAACGGTTAACGTCGTTTTTACGCAAGTATGCAAGCAAGTTACGACGGCGACCGATTTTTTTCATCAATCCACGGTAAGTAGCGTGGTCTTTTTTGTGTTGTTTGATGTGTTCGTTAAGGTGGTTGATTTCCCAAGTAAGGACAGCAACTTGAACCTCTACTGAACCTGTATCACCTTCGTGACGTGCATATTGTGCAATGATTTCATTTTTTTTCTCTTTTGAGATTGCCATGATGTTTCTCCTTTTTATTTGGCTTCATCCGAGTGACAGGTTGGCATGCCTGTAACCAAGAAGAAGTTATTTGTCTTTACGACAATCCCTATTCTACCAATAACTAACATCTTTGTCAACAGATTTACTTTCTTGTTTTAAACATGCTATAATAATCATAGCAAGAAATCTAAGTTGTCTGTTTTTTAAAACGAGGTGATTATCATGCCTAGATTCTATTCCCATCTCCCCTACTATTTGGTCATATTTTTCTTTTATTGGCCACTTTATGAGTTGTTCTTGCTAGTTGTTTCTGACCCCCTTACACTCAAGGGATTCTATATAAACAATCTTCTCTTCTTTACACCTCTGGTAATCTTGATTGTATCGTTACTCTATAGCTACCGTTTCCGTTTCTCACTTTGGTGGTTAATTGGTAACGGACTGCTCTTTTGCTTTACTATCATAACTTTTGGTGAGTTTATACTAATTTACTTGCTAATCTATGAAACCTTGGCTCTGGTGGGCATGGCTTCCGGTATTGGCATCAAGCATATTCTACAAAAATGAAAAACAAAAAACTTTCACAAAATCCTTGAAAAATCTCACAATCATGCTATAATAATCCATAGAGACAAGTCACTTAGTCCCTTTCTACTAGAGAGTGCGTGGTTGCTGGAAACGCATAGAAAGCCTAAACTGACACTACTCTTGAGTTTTTTATGAAAACATAAAACGGTGGCCACGTTAGAGCCAATCAGAGGTGTCCCTCTTTTTTGAGGTACATAAATGAAGGTGGAACCACGTTGCGACGTCCTTTTGGGATGTCGCTTTTTGTTTTTCTAGCTTTCACAGTCCTCTGTCCCTGTTTTCAGAATAGGGTTAACACATTCGTCAATAATATAAGTAAGGAGAACATCATGATTAACATTACTTTCCCAGATGGCGTTGTTCGTGAATTCGAATCTGGCGTTACAACCTTTGAAATTGCCCAATCTATCAGCAATTCCCTAGCTAAAAAAGCCTTAGCTGGTAAATTCAACGGCAAACTCATTGACACTACTCGTGCGATCACTGAAGATGGAAGCATCGAAATCGTAACACCAGATCACGAAGATGCCCTTCCAATCTTGCGTCACTCAGCTGCTCACTTGTTCGCCCAAGCAGCTCGTCGTCTTTTCCCAGACATTCACTTGGGAGTTGGTCCAGCCATCGAAGATGGTTTCTACTACGATACTGATAACACTGCTGGTCAAATCTCTAACGAAGACCTTCCTCGTATCGAAGAAGAAATGCAAAAAATTGTCAAAGAAAACTTCCCATCAATCCGTGAAGAAGTTACTAAAGACGAGGCACGTGAAATCTTCAAGAACGACCCTTACAAGTTGGAATTGATTGAAGAACACTCAGAAGACAAAGGTGGTTTGACCATCTACCGTCAGGGTGAATATGTAGACCTTTGCCGTGGCCCACACGTCCCTTCAACAGGTCGTATCCAAATCTTCCACCTTCTCCATGTAGCAGGTGCTTACTGGCGTGGAAACAGCGACAACGCTATGATGCAACGTATCTACGGTACAGCTTGGTTTGACAAGAAAGACTTGAAAAACTACCTTCAAATGCGTGAAGAAGCTAAGGAACGTGATCACCGTAAACTTGGTAAAGAGCTTGACCTCTTCATGATTTCTCAAGAGGTTGGACAAGGTTTGCCATTCTGGTTGCCAAATGGTGCGACTATCCGTCGTGAATTGGAACGCTACATCGTAGACAAAGAGTTGGCTTCTGGCTACCAACACGTCTACACTCCACCACTTGCTTCTGTTGAGCTTTACAAGACTTCTGGTCACTGGGATCATTACCAAGAAGACATGTTCCCAACTATGGACATGGGTGACGGAGAAGAATTTGTCCTTCGTCCAATGAACTGTCCGCACCACATCCAAGTCTTCAAACACCATGTTCACTCTTACCGTGAGTTGCCAATCCGTATCGCTGAAATCGGTATGATGCACCGTTATGAAAAATCTGGTGCTCTCACTGGTCTTCAACGTGTACGTGAAATGTCACTCAACGACGGTCACCTCTTTGTGACTCCAGAACAAATCCAAGAAGAATTCCAGCGTGCCCTTCAGTTGATTATCGATGTTTATGAAGACTTCAACTTGACTGAATACCGCTTCCGCCTCTCTCTTCGTGACCCTCAAGATACTCACAAGTACTTTGATAACGATGAAATGTGGGAAAATGCCCAAACCATGCTTCGTGCAGCCCTTGATGAAATGGGCGTGGACTACTTTGAAGCCGAAGGTGAAGCAGCCTTCTACGGACCAAAATTGGATATTCAAGTTAAGACCGCTCTTGGAAAAGAAGAAACCCTTTCTACTATCCAGCTTGACTTCTTGCTTCCAGAACGCTTCGACCTCAAATACATCGGAGCTGATGGTGAGGAACACCGTCCAGTTATGATCCACCGTGGGGTTATTTCAACTATGGAACGCTTCACAGCTATCTTGATTGAGAACTACAAGGGTGCCTTCCCAACATGGCTTGCACCACACCAAGTAACCCTCATCCCAGTATCTAACGAAAAACACGTAGACTACGCATGGGAAGTAGCTAAGAAACTACGCGACCGTGGTGTCCGTGCTGATGTCGACGAGCGCAATGAAAAAATGCAGTTCAAGATCCGTGCGTCACAAACTAGCAAGATTCCTTACCAATTGATTGTTGGAGACAAGGAAATGGAAGACGGAACAGTCAACGTTCGTCGCTACGGCCAAAAAGAAACACAAACTGTCTCAGTTGATGACTTTGTTCAAGCTATCCTAGCTGATATCGCCAACAAATCACGTGTTGAGAAATAAGAGATAAAACCTGGGATAAAATCCTAGCTACCTAAAAAGCAACAACTAAAACAGCTGTTGCTTTTTATATTTTTACTCAATGAAAATCAAAAAGCAAACTAGGAAGCTAGCCACAAGCTGTACTTGAGTACGGTAAGGCGACGCTGACGTGTTTTGAATTTGATTTTCGAAGAGTATTATTTAATCCGAGCTAGTAGTGATTGACCAAACCACCACACAAGATTTGCTTTCATGAGTTAGATAAGGTCAATAGCCTCATTCCTTGTCTGCTTCATTTTCTTTTACGAGATCTTTTTGTGAATCTTTTTCAGAGAGTTTTTGATCGATATACTTGTTAATGGTTTCATAAAATTCCTTGGTCATCTCACTGTCTAATTTTGTCGAATTATGAACTTGATTGACTTTCAATTGAACAGATTGAATACCGTAAGAGGCTTGTTTTTGGTGGAGCGTTTCTAATTCTTCTTCTAAAATCGGATCTCCAACAACCGTCAAGACCAATTCATTGTTCCTTGACTTGTAGACTTGATTGATGACCGTATGATTGGCGAACTCTTTTCCTACAAACTGTTTGATTCCTTCTTTTCGCGCTTGATCTATCGTCAGAGTGACTGCTGAATAGCTGGCTGGAAGAATCAATAATACAATCAAGGATATCAACCCAATTCTCATTTTAATATTTAGCTCTTTAAATGAACTTAAGGGAGATTTTCTCATCAAAATTCTTGTTCCAACAATGTTGATTAGCATGATAAAGACACAGTTGATCAAGAAAAGATAGAGAGCTCCAAATAAAAATCGTACATTTCCATTAGCTAAACCGTAACCTGCAGTACAGATAGGTGGCATCAGAGCTGTTGCAATGGCTACTCCTGGCACGATATTGTTTGCTTCTTTTTTCCTTGAACCAATTACGCCTGCTATCCCACCAGCAATAGCAATGAGCACATCCCAAATGGTTGGAGAGGTTCGTGCAATCAATTCGCTACTTTCATAAGATAAGGGAGAAATCCAGAAATACAGAGCCGAGACAAGCAAACTGACCAATACTTGAGTAAATAAAACCTCTAGAGATTGCTTGATTAAACGCGTATCAAAAATAGCTAAACCAAATCCGAGTCCAACAATCGGTGTCATAAGAGGGGAAATCAGCATAGCTCCAATAATGACAGCTGTTGAATTCATATTTAGGCCGATAGAGGCAATAAAAATCGCACACATCAAAATCCCTATATCTCTTAATCGAACATGAAGATCATCATATAATTTCTCACGGTATTCACGTGTTGAATAGTTTCCGGTCATTGGTTACTCCTTTTACTTCATATAATCTTGTTTCTGCATGGATGAAGGTAGAGAGACTTCTGTCCAGTCTTACATATTTTTCTTCTCACCTGTAATTCTTTTGAACATTATCTTTTAAATATCCGTCAGTCCATCCTTAACATTATATCAAAAATTTTACAGTCTTTCTCCGAAGAAATCTATCAATTGAATAGATAGATGAAGCAAGAAATTTTTGTTTCCTTATCCGAAGAAGGAAAAACGGTATCTCCTGAACCTTGATACTATGCGTTTTATTCTTTATAATTTAGCTATTTCAAAATTACAAGTTCTCCATTCTTAATTTCCCAAACTTGGTCAAACTTACTTAATAATTCGTTTTGGCGATGTAAAGTAACAATGACGGCACTTGGTAGTTCCAGAACTCTTTCCAATTCCATTTTAAACTGATTAATATCCAAGGCAGAGAAAGGTTCGTCTAGGATAAGCAATGGATTTTTACGATTTTTCTCACGATTTAAATACATTCGTTGTTGCTGACCACCTGACAGGGATTGTGGTGGAATTTTTTCAAAATCTTCTTCTCTGAATTTTTCATTGAAACTATTGAATAGCGTTACATTATTTTCATAACTCGAAATAAATGTATGTTCTTGTTGCAGAATCATACCGAATCTTCCCCAAAGATGGTCCAAAACAAGCCCATCTAGCACAATTTGTCCTTCAAAATCTTCATCTGTTCCATTTAAAATGTTGAGAAGACTACTTTTTCCAGACCCATTCTTACCAATAAGCGCAATTTTATCCCCTTTTTGAATCGTAGCGGAAGTAATTATCAATTTTGATTCTCCCAGTTGTTTGGAAATGTTTTTCAAAGTAATCGTATCAAAAGAATGTTGAGGTGCTTGAACTGAAACGGGTCTCCCAACAATGTTTTGAAAACTCTTGATTACAGGCTTTACGGACTCTAACATTTGTAAATCATAAAGGATTTCCTGTATTGGTTCAGAAAAAGCATTAATATATCCGAAACTCGCCACCACCTCAGGAATACCGAGTTGCTGGTGAGATAGAGAGTAGGCTAAATAAATAAACAGAACAAGACTAATGAATTCAAAAGAAACACCTGTCAATAAGATGCCTGTAATTTTTGTCAAACCATACTTAAAATACTTATCCTGCAAATTCTTTAGAGAACTCTTTTGTTGATTCAAAAAATGCGACATAGTTAGTTTATTTACCAAATGATGTCCCATGAGCAAATCCTCCAAAGTTCGATAGTAATCTCCTTGTTTTTTCAAGTAAACCTGTCTACGATTAGCGGTCAACTTCCCAACGATTTTAGGAATTTGAATACTAATTCCAGTAGAAAAGATTAAAATCAGTGATACAATAGGATTAATTGTTCTGCTAATAATGAAAGCGTAAATGATGATACGTAAAATTTGTTTGATAAAACTCATCAATGGAGGAAGGTAATCCTTTTCCAACGAATCTAGGTCATTAGATTGATAGGAAATATACTCTGCTACTGTTTTCTGCTTGAAATCGTGGTGACTGAGTCCCAGAAGTGAACGAAACCACTCATTTTTCAAAGTAGTCGAAAAGATAATCCCCTGCTTCCAATCAAGTATCATTTGGATATAGTTACAACTCAAATAGCCTGCCACTGACATAGAGTAACCATATAGAGCTACTTGATAATCCCCTTTGATTAATGCCTGCGTGAAATACGGTAACAAAGCTGTGCAGATATTCGATACTACACCAAAAAGAAAATTAAAGAAGAGATACCATCTAATAGTTTTAAGATATGGTAGCATATACGATACTCCTTGCTAATACGTTTTTTTACATATCGCAGAACAATCTCTACTATTTCCTATTTCAGATAGTGCGATACTCGGACATTGAGTGCAATAATTGTAAATCACACAAGTACTGCAGTTTTTACTATCATTCAAAATATAATTTGCTATTTTGTAAAATATAGGTCTATCCCATGTTTCTTTGATAGATGTAAAATGAATATTTCCAATACTTCTATTGAAAGTAAGCTTTTTCAGTTTTTCTAACGATTTAGGCTATTTCGTGACACACCCACAATCCGTGAAAATTCTGGTTATATCAGATTATGTGATTTTCGTAAGAATTTTATATTGTCTCCAATCATGGCAGTCTCCTTTTACTTGATAAAATTATTATAACATTTAGAAATTAAAAACTGGTTCAAAATCAATAGAATGTGTGTATTCGATACATTCAATAAATTCTTGGAAACAGTTCTACACCAGTTACACAAATCTATATACACCTATCTCATTCAAAATAAAAAGAAAGCTGCAGTTCTTTTAATCCTGTATCAGCGATTCATTCTGAAATCGAATAGGAGACATTTCCCAAGTCTACAATTCACTTCATCTCAAATTAATTTTTGTAATTCACCCTTAGTTTATAGATTTTATACTCAACAAAAGTATAAAGCATACAAAACTTCACTTTGAACCAGTATTTATACTATATTCCGTATTAAAAATTCTATTATTGGTTTTGTAAAAAACAGTCTTCAAATATCCTGAAATATAGCAAAAAGAGATTGGGTAAAAACTCATTGTCTCTTCTCACTCAAGGACTAAGTTCACTTGAGCAAACTGAATCCGCACTATCGTTCCTTTTCCAACCTCAGACTCAATACGAATCTGGTGACCCAATTCTTCAGAAATTTTCTTAGATAGGTAAAGTCCAAGTCCAGATGACTGCTGGGTTAGGCGTCCATTATATCCTGAGAAACCACGTTCAAAGACTCGGAGGACATCACTGTTTTTTATCCCGATTCCTGTATCCTTGATACAAAGCTCTTGCCCCTCCATATAAATCTCCAGACCACCTTCCTTGGTGTACTTGAGACTATTTGAGATAATTTGTTCAATGACCACTAGTAACCACTTCTTATCCGTCACGATTTCTTTATCAAGGTCATGTAGATTGACATTTAGTCCTTTTTGAATAAAGAAAAGAGCATATTTACGAATTATTTCCTTAACCAAGTCCTCGATTTGAACCTGCTTTAAGACCAAATCATCATGGAAACTTTCTAAACGCAGATACTGTAAAACTAGATTGGTATAGGAGTCAATCTTAAAAATTTCCTGTTCTAACTGCTGCTTTAATTGGCGATCATCTACTTCTGCAACTAAGAGTTGACTAGCTGCAATGGGGGTCTTAATCTGATGGACCCACAAGGTATAGTAATCCAGCAAATCCGTCAGTTTTCTTTCTGAATCTGACCTCTGCTGATAAAGTTCCATCTCCCTCGCTTCTAATTTTTCAGCCAAGGCTCTTTCCAAAGGAGACTGAGCTTCCCTCTCACCATAGAGAATTTCCTGACGATAGACCTGCATTTCCACCAATATGTCCCAAGTGAAAAATAAGATTGTTACAAAGCAACACAAGAGGAAAAAGTAGAGAAAGTAAATTCCCAAACTGGCAAATAAAAACTGAAAGAGTAAGACCAGAAACGTCAAAGAAATCAGATAAACCAAAAGACGACTACGGGAGCGCAGATAGGCTAGAAAAAATTGTTTCCAATCAAGCATGCTTCAGTCCGTACCCTATCCCTTTCTTGGTCTCGATAAATCCTACCAAGCCCTGCTCTTCCAATTTTTTACGCAAACGAGCTACATTGACAGAGAGGGTATTATCATCAATGAAAAAGTCACTGTTCCAAAGTTCCCGCATCAGGTCGTCACGCGCTACAATATTGCCTGCATGATCAAACAAAACGCGTAAAATCTGGAATTCATTCTTGGTCAAATTCAAGACTTGCCCTTGATAATGTAAATTCATGGATTTGGTATTAAGGATAGCACCAGCATATTCCAGTAAACTCTCGTCACGCCCGAACTCATAGGAACGGCGCAACAAGCCCTGAACCTTGGCTAAAAGAACCTGCTGGTCAAAAGGCTTGGTCACAAAGTCATCCGCCCCCATATTGATTGCCATGACAATATCCATAGCCTGATCTCTCGAAGACAGAAACATGATAGGCACCTTGGAAATCTTGCGAATTTCCTGACACCAGTGATAGCCATTAAACAAAGGCAGTCCAATATCCATGAGGACCAGATGAGGTTCCGACTGAACAAATAGACTCAAAACTTCCATAAAGTCTTCTACCAGCACCACTTCAAATCCCCATTCAGAGAGCATTTTCCCGACCTGTTGACGAATGACCTGATCATCTTCTACTAATAAAATCTTGTGCATCTGATTCTCCTTTGCTAATTTTAGGAGTCTTAAATCCTTTAGTATAAATAGAGTGTTTAGTATCTAATACTTTTTGACATTTCCTTGTCACAACAGCTCAAAAACAGATAGTGAATAACCCCATTGATATCATACCTTATTTTCAGACATAGTGCCAGCCCTACCCTTTTATTTTTAATTTTTTCAACCTTCATTTCAGTTCTTTTATCCATCCCCTTAACCAAAATTTATATCTATTCTTCCAAACCTTGAGTGTAGTTAAAACGACACTCTATACTCTTCTAACATTGAAAAGCTCCTTATCGAATGGTATCCGTAAAAAGTTCTAGCTTTCAGATTGACAATCTGAAAAAGATTTGTTAAGATATGAATGAACAAGATCTAATATTCATTCAGAAAAGAGGTGAATCAATTTGGACAAAAAACAGGCTTTGAAATCCGCAGCTTATGAAGTTTTTTCAAAAAAAGGATACAAGGCGACAGGAATTTCAGAAATTGCTAGACAAGCTCATATGGCAGTCGGATCTTTTTATAACTATTACGAAAGTAAAGAAGCTATTTTTTTAGATATCTATATTGATGAAAACAACCGTGTTCGCCAAACTATGATCGAAGAACTGGATTGGGAAATTGATATGATTGATCTTATTAGTCAACTCTTTGCTCAATCCAGAGCACTCGTTTCTTCCAATAAAATCCTTGCAGAATGGTACAATCCTGCCATAGCAGATGAGTTGCATAGCTACTATTCCTCAGAAGAAGGGAAAGTCACGAATCCATTTCATCAATTTCTCGTGAAAACCTTTACTCATCGTTTGCAGACTGAAGGCCATTCTCCAGAAAAAATTCAAGAAATTTTACAAGTTTACAACCTATTTTACTACATGGATATGCATATCACAGAAAATGATTTTCCAGATATTAGCAAAACTGTAGAAATACTAGCAACCAACTTCATTAAAGGAATACTGAAATAAAGAAATCTTTTCTTTATTTTTTGGAAATTATTGAATGAAAAAAAATATTATTCATTCATAGAAAATTACTACACTATAGGAGTTAAAAATGAAACGAGGGAAAAAAATGTTCATAATTATTCTAACTACACTTGGAGTGCTCGGCTTTATATCTTGGGGAATCATTACCTATCTTGGACGAAGTCAAACTTTATCGATAAAATCCATTGAAAATCCCAGCGGAGATTTGTATTTAGTTCACATCACAAAACCAAAAAATCAAATATGGAAAGCTGGCTCCTATGCTCAGTTTAAGCTTCCTGACAGCTCGTTTGGTCCAGACAAAAGTCCAGTAAAGGAGAATCAGGCTAGCCGATGGCTAACCCTTGCTTCCACTCCTGATGAGGATGAAATTCTTATTGTAACCCATAATAGTGGTAGCGTGTTTAAGGAAACCTTAACACATTTACCAGCTGGTAGTAAAATTGAGATGAGTTGGCTGGAGTCATCTTTATCTGTTAAAGACAATGACCAAGCACTGGTTTGTTTTGCCTCTGATGTCGGCATTTCTACTCTACGTCCAGTTATGAAAGAGTGGACTGGTAAGCGCTCCATCATTCTTAATCACTTAGACAAAGGAGTAAACATTTTTGATAATGAGTTAAGAGAGCTTAGTAAGAATAATCCGAATCTAACTTATAAAACTAGCGAAACCTTTTCTCAAAGCCAATTATTTTTAAAAAATGCGGTTGTGAAATACGGTAACCAAGCTATTTATCTCTTAACCGGCCAACCTGATGATATAAATGAGATGAAAAATTTCTTAAAAGAGAATGGGATTGACGACAAACAGATACAAACAAGTATGTTTAGAGGTTTGAAATAAAAGCAAACTGTCTTCTATGTGTCTGAATCATACCATTATAGGTCAGTATGTAGAGAGTTCGTACAAACCAACTAGTAAATTCTATGTGATTGTGATAAGATAAATAAACAGAAAGGAGCTCTTATGGCCAATATTTTTGACTATCTGAAAGATGTCGTATACGATTCCTTTTACGACCTTCCTTTGAATGAGTTAGACATTCTAGCCTTAACAGAAATCACCTACCTCTCCTTTGATAATCTGGTCTCCACAGCTCCTCAGCGACTTTTAGACCTGACACCTCAGGTTCCAAGGGAGCCTAACATGTTGACCAGTAAAAATCGCCTCCAGTTATTGGATGAATTGGCTCAACACAAACGCTTCAAAAATTGCAAACTTTCCCATTTTATCAACGACATCGACCCTGAACTGCAAAAGCAATTTGCGGCTATGACCCACCGTCTCACTCTCGATACCTATCTGATTGTCTTTCGTGGGACAGATGACAGTATCATTGGCTGGAAGGAAGATTTCCACCTGACCTATATGAAGGAAATTCCTGCTCAAAAGCACGCCCTCGCCTATTTAAAAAACTTTTTTGCCCATCATCCTAAGCAAAAGGTCATTCTGACTGGGCATTCCAAGGGAGGAAATCTAGCTATCTATGCTGCTAGTCAAATTGAGCAAAACTTACAAAATCAAATCACAGCAGTTTATACCTTTGATGCGCCTGGTCTTCACCAAGAATTGACCCAAACCGAGGGATATCAAAGGATAATGGATAGAACCAAGGTCTTTATCCCACAAGGTTCCATTATCGGTATGATGCTGGAAATCCCTAACCAGCAAATCATCGTACACAGTACTGCCTTGGGTGGTATCGCCCAGCACGATACCTTTAGTTGGCAGATTGAGGACAAGCACTTCGTCCAGCTGGATAAGACCAACAGTGATAGCCGACAAGTCGACACAACCTTCAAGGAGTGGGTGGCCACAGTCCCTGATGAGGAACTCCAGCTCTACTTCGATCTCTTCTTTGGCACCATTCTTGATTCTGGTATTACTTCTATCAATGACTTGTCTTCCTTAAAGGCTATCGAACACATTCGTCATCTCTTCGTCCAAGCGCAATCCCTCACTCCAGAAGAAAGGGAAACCATGGGACGCCTTACCCAATTATTGATTGATACCCGTTACCAAGCCTGGAAGAATAGATAAAGAAAAAGCTTATGATAATATTCTTAATCATAAGCTTTTTTCTGTTTTGGAAGTTGTTAATGAATAGAAAAAAGTCTTGCTTTTTTAACTTCTCATACTTTCTTCTGCATCAGCCACGACTTGCTCTAAACTGGTCTGACCAAGTTCAGCCTCCATAGCCAGCTGGATTCTCTCCAATTTTTGATCCAAAACATCATGAATATGAGCTCCAACTGGGCAATTTGGATTTGGATTGTCATGGAAACTAAAGAGTTGACCTGTCTTACCAAGACACTCAACCGCTTGATAAACATCTAAAAGACTAATATCCTTGAGATCCTTGACAATCTCTGTTCCGCCTGTTCCACGCGCTACTGAAATCAGCTCTGCCTTCTTCAACTGGGACAAAGTTTTTCTGATAATGACAGGATTAACCCCGACACTAGCAGCTAAAAAATCACTGGTCACCTTGCTTTCCTTCCCCTTGAGGGCAATGATTATCAGCATATGAGTCGCAATGGTAAATCTACTTGGAATTTGCATCCTCTTCTCCTTTTTACGAGGCTACCCTGCCTCTACTCTTCTTTTTCTATTATTATACCCTTTTTAGTTGTAATGTCAATCATTACCACTTTTCAACCAAGCATCTAATTCCCTATCATAACCCTCTTTCTGGGCCAATTCACTCAGAAATTCCTGATGATGAGTATGGTGAATACCATTGACCAGACTTTCATAGTAAACCTCAAAATAAGGAAGTTTGAGGTCTTTAGCCAGTTGCAATTCAGCTGCCACATCGTAGTCCACCCGTCGGAAGTCCATATCTACCAAGCCCTTGTCATCAAATTCTAAAATCATATATTGGGCTCGCAAGTCCTTCCGCAACTGAGCATCTAGAAAGAAAGGTTGCCCAATCGAACCCGGATTGACAATCAATTGCCCACCAGTCCCGTAACGAAGTAACTGCTGGTGAATATGACCATAAACAGCAATATCACAAGGCGGATTGGTCACCAAGCGGTCAAAATCCTCCTGTGCTCCAGTATGAATCAACTCTCGCCCCCAGTTCTTATCAGGAAGATGGTGGCTAATTCCCACCGTCAAATCCCCAAACTGACGATGAATCTGGAGGGGTTGATTGTGAAGCAGTTCAATTTCTTCTAGGGAAATTTCCTCTAAAACATACTGGCACTGGCGCAAGAGATAGCGTTGGCTGGTACGAGTACTATCTAGTTCCTTGCGGACACCATGCCACAGACTATCTTCCCAGTTTCCCAAAACTCTAGCTGTAATCGGTAGTTGAGCCAACAAGTCCAAAATCCTTCTACGCCCTGTCCCTGGCATGAGAATATCTCCCAAAAGCCAGTATTCATCCACTCCTAGCTGCCGAGTATCTGCCAAAACAGCCTCCAAGGCTGTAGTATTTCCATGAATATCTGAAAGAAGAGCTATTTTTGTCATATTCATCTCCTCGTTTTTTCTCTTGCAATAAGTATAACATAAAAAGTCACAGCTAGAGAAATCTAGCTTTTTTTGATATACTAGATAAAGATATTAGACAAGAGGAAACGAATGACCCCGAATAAAGAAGATTATCTAAAATGTATTTATGAAATTGGCACAGACCTACATAAAATCACCAACAAGGAAATTGCGGCTCGTATGCAAGTCTCTCCCCCTGCCGTAACTGAAATGATTAAACGGATGAAAAGTGAAAATCTCATCCTAAAGGACAAGGAATGTGGCTATCTACTGACTGACCTAGGCCTAAAATTGGTTTCTGAGCTCTATCGTAAGCACCGCTTGATTGAAGTTTTTCTAGTCCATCATTTAGACTATACGAGTGACCAGATTCACGAGGAAGCTGAAGTCTTGGAACACACTGTCTCTGACCTCTTCGTGGAAAGACTGGATAAACTACTAGGATTCCCCAAAACCTGCCCCCACGGAGGAACCATTCCAGCCAAGGGAGAACTCCTGGTTGAAATCAATAATCTACCACTAGCTGATATCAAGGAAGCTGGCGCCTACCGTCTGACTCGGGTGCATGATAGTTTTGACATTCTCAATTATTTGGATAAGCACTCACTTCACATCGGCGACCAGCTCCAAGTCCAGCAGTTTGATGGCTTCAGCAATACTTTCACTATCCTCAGTAAAGAAGAGGATTTACAAGTAGGTATGGACATTGCCAAACAACTCTACGTCGAGAAAATCGACTAATTTCTCAAGTACCCCAACCCTGAAAGTTTTATTTTCAGGGTTTTATTTCTATCATTTGATTTTACTTTCATTTAGTTGTAGAATATTTGTAAAAAAAGAAAGATATTTTAACATATGAAAAAATCACTAAAAATTTTTGCGACATCCAAATGGTTTGACCTCTTCGGGGTTGCTTTGGTCGTTGGGATTGCGATTGCATCTGGTTACCTCAACTCACGTCTCGATAAATTCGTAGATTGGGGCCCCTGGACTGCTCTTGTTCCTTTTGGATTGATTTCCGTAACCAATGTTGGGATTTCCATGTTGTCCACTCGTTTCACCGGAAAATTAAGCAAATGGGGAAATTACTTTGGCATTATCAATACGATTTTGTCTGGTACTATTGATTATATCCTTGGAAATAAGGCGGCCATTATTACCTATCCTGTCACCTTCCTCATTTATACCTTGGCCATAAAGAAATGGGAAGCTTCGCAAGAAGGCAGACCCAACCAAATGAGCCAAAAACAGCTAAAATTGGCGGCCATCATCATTTCCATCATCGCCTTCCTCTTTGCCTTTGTGACAAACTATATCGGCTATGGAGGAAAGATGAATCTCCTTGCTTACGTAACAACTATTGCCTTTGCACTGTCCCTCATTGCCAATGCTTTGAATGCATTGAAACTAACAACTCAGTGGGGCTTTTGGTTGATTTACAATTTCGTTCAGCTGACAAAGGCTGGTATTCAAGGAAATTTTGCCAATATCGGTAAATACATCTTTTATATCCTCAATGCAATCGGAGCTTTATTTGTCTGGAATGATGAAGAGGTGGAACAATAAGAGGGAAATCAAATAAAGAAATCTAACAGAATCTCCTTACTAAAATTTTTTATCATTTTTCTTGTAACTCCCATTCTTTTGGAGTAGAATGAAGATAGATAAAAGAGGGAGGTCATCTTATGAAAAAACTCTTTAGAATCCATTTTACAGCAATTGCAGTCATCGATTTGCTACTATTTGCATTTTTTACCACTAGACCCGAGACAGCTTTCGACTGGCTCTTGCTCTCTGGTTTTATTTTCCTCCTTGCTCAGGGACTCCTACTATTTCGCTTGGTCTTCCAACTAAAAAATCAATTCGCTGAGATTTATCCTCAAATCAATAAAAAGATTCGCTTCTACTATTTAGGGGTTCTCTCCATTGATTTTCTATTTTTTGTCCTTTTAACCTTCGTTAGTTCTCAGCGTTTTCTCTCTCTTATGCCAATCATCACTGCTTGTCATTCTACTTTATATTATAGGACGGCGGACTACCTAAGAGAAAACTATCTAGACTTTTACAACAAACATATCTCTTTGTGGGAATGTCTCTAAGGAAAAGGAGGTCTTAGCATGAAAAAAATCATCTACACCAAGACCATTGAGCTCCTTGTCATTGATGGAATTATGCTGGCATTTTTGACATTTAAAGAGAGACTTACTTGGGACTGGATGTTGATTTATAGCGGTTGGCTCATTTTCTTTCATCCTGTGCTATTGACCTATCTTTCTAACCAGCTTTGTGACCACTTTAGTCAACTCTATTCCCAGATTAGACCAAAATTCTGGCGTTTTGCCTTACAAATCCTCCTATGGGATAGCCTGATCATTCTCTCTTTGATATTTTTAAGGAATATTCCACTTTTCCTTCAGGGTACCCTCCTCATCCTAGGACATCTCATCCCTTCCTATCGCATCTGCCAAAGCTTGAAAAGAGACTTCCCCCAAGCCTATCAAGAACAGATTTCGCTTTGGAATATTTTATGATAGATAAGAAAAACCAAGCCGGCTGGGCTTGGTCTTTCTTATCTATTTTTCGTATCAAGGATGATGGTAACTGGTCCGTCATTGACCAGCTCAACCTGCATATCCGCTCCAAAGATACCTGTATGAACGGGCACTTCTTGCGCTAGTTTTTGATTGAAAGCGTCATAAAAATCTGATGCCATATCAGGCTTGGCTGCACCTGTAAAGGTTGGACGATTGCCTTTCTTGGTATCCGCAAAGAGGGTAAACTGTGAAATAGAAAGGATTTCTCCTTCAATATCCTTGACAGACAAATTCATCTTGCCTTCTGCGTCTGAAAAAATCCGCATATTGACAAGCTTTCTCACAGCATAGTCCAAATCTTCCTCTTGGTCCTCTGGTCCAACACCAACCAGCAATAAGAGTCCCTGATTGATTTTTCCCTGAACCTGACCTTCGATACTCACTTGGGCTTTTGTAACCCGTTGAATAATGATTCTCATAATAGCCTTTCTAGTAGAAGCTCGGACAATTAGCCGTTGGTCCGTTTAACAGAGTAAACTTCTGGCACACTCTTAATCTTGTCCACAACCGTAGTCAGCGTAGAGAGGTTAGCAATGCCGAAGGAGACATGGATATTAGCAAATTTCATATCCTTGGTTGGTTGGGCGTTGACTGTTGAGATATTCTTGGTTGTGTTTGAGAGAACTTGCAGTACATCATTCAACAGTCCTGTACGGTTGAGGCCGTAAATATCGATATGGGCCATATACTCCTTATTTGAGCTAGAGTACTGGTCTTCCCACTCCACATCAAGGAGACGTTGCTCGTAGTTTTCTTGTGCGCGCAGGTTCATACAGTCCACACGGTGAATAGCCACACCACGACCCTTAGTAATATAGCCAACAATGTCATCACCAGGCACAGGATTACAACACTTAGCAATCCGCACTAGGAGGCCTGAGGCACCTTCAATGACCACTCCACCTTCATGCTTAACCTTGAGGGTTTCTTTATTTTCAACCTTGACCTCGCCACCTTTAACAAGTTCTTCTGCTTCAGCCTTGGCCTTGGCACGTTCTTCCTCACGGCGTTCCTTTTCAGTCAGACGGTTAAAGACAGTAATCGCACCGATTTCTCCAAAACCAATAGCCGCAAAGAGGGATTCTTCTGTTTTATAGCTAGTCTTTTGTAGAACTTGGTCCATGTGGCGCTTGTCCATAAATTTATTGGCCACATAGCCGTTTTCTTGGAACTGAGCCATCAGCATTTCACGACCCTTGTTGACAGACAATTCCTTATCTTGGTTTTTAAAGAACTGACGAATCTTATTGCGCGCCTTGCTAGTCTTGACCATGTTGAGCCAATCACGGCTCGGTCCAAAGGAGTTGGGGTTGGTGACAATTTCAACCTGATCCCCTGTCTTGAGCTTGGTTGTCAGTGGAACCATACGACCATTGACCTTGGCACCAGTCGCTTTTTCCCCGACTTTTGTATGGATTTCGTAGGCAAAGTCAATCGGTCCTGAATCTTTTGGAAGAGAACGGACAGCACCATCTGGAGTAAAGACGTAAATTTCCTCTGCCAGATAGTTTTCCTTGACAGAGTCCACAAATTCCTTAGCATCATCGGCCTGGTCTTGGAGCTCCATCATCTCCTTAATCCAGTTCATCCCAATAGCAGATTCCTTGCTGTTAACCTGCCCCTTAATACCTTTCTTATAAGCCCAGTGAGCCGCAACCCCGTACTCAGCAACCTCGTGCATGGCTTTAGTTCGAATCTGGAACTCAATAGGCCCTTTTGGCCCATAAACAGTCGTATGGATAGACTGGTAACCATTGGCCTTGCGGTTAGCGATATAGTCTTTGAAACGACCAGGCATTGGCTTCCAAAGCTCATGCACATAACCAAGCATGGCATAAACATCACTTTGGGTATCCAAAATACAACGAATGGCAATCAGGTCATAGATCTCCTCAAACCGTTTTCTCTTGTCCTGCATTTTGCGGAAAATCGAGTAAATATGTTTGGGACGACCGTAAATCTTCCCTTTCAAGTGACGATCCGTCGTATAGTTTTCTAATTTTGTGACCACCTCATCCACCAAGGCTTCACGCTCTCTGCGCTTTTCCTTCATCATATGGGTAATCTTGTAAAACTCCGTTGGATTTAGATAACGGAAAGATAGGTCTTCCAACTCCCATTTGACACTGGAAATCCCCAAACGATGGGCAAGTGGAGCATAGATTTCCATGGTTTCTTTGGAAATGCGCTCCTGCTTGTCTTTTCGAAGGTGTTTCAGGGTCCGCATATTGTGCAAGCGATCAGACAGTTTGACCAAGATAACACGGATGTCCTCAGACATGGCCATGAGCATCTTGCGATGATTTTCCGCCAATTGCTCCTCGATCGATTTGTACTCGACCTTACCAAGTTTGGTAACCCCATCGACGATTACCCGCACATCAGGGCCAAACTCTCTCTCCAAATCATCCAAGGTCGCATCTGTATCTTCTACCACATCATGCAAGAAACCACAGGCAACTGTTACGGCATCTAGCTTAAGTTTGGCTAAAATCCCTGCCACTTGGATAGGGTGAATAATGTAAGGTTCGCCAGATTTCCGATACTGGCCACTGTGGCATTCAACAGCATAGACTAAGGCCTTGTGGACAAAAGCAACATCTTCTTTTGATAAATATTTTTGCGTTAAAGCGACAACTTCATCGCCCGTCAAATTCACTTCTTTTGGCATCTCTACTCTCCAATTCTTCCTACCATTTTATCACTTTTTTAAGAATATGAAAACTAGATTGGAACAGAATAAGAAAAAAATAATTCAGAATTGCTTGATAATTCTGAATTATTGATCTATAATATATTACGAAGTTAGATTTAAAACTTAGGTGATAGAAGGAGAGATAGAAAAACGGAAACCATATTGTAACCGAAAGACTTTCTGACTTCCCCAATTCCATTGAATATACGAAAGATAAACGGTGGAACTCGTGTCACATACACTGGTACCTTGACTGGATTTTGAAATTAAAATCCTCAAGATACTTTCTTTTATCCTTTAGTTTATAAGGAGAACACCTATGAAAAAAACTGCTATTTCTATCTTTGCTCTCCTAGTGTTAGGAGCTAGCTGCCTGTTCCTATTCAGCCAGCAAGGCTATAAAAAAAACAGTCGTTCAATACTATGCTAACGACCAAAACCTGCCCAATAGGATAAGTTATAGTGAATATAGCGACAAACGAGAAGCCAACTACGGTGGCACTCTAAACATCACATCTATCAAACAAGCTAATGACGGAGTTTATGCAACCTATGAAGGGCAATTGACACCTCTCCAATATTGATAAATTGATAACCAGCCTGTCTTCATCTAGTCATGCTGGTTTTTAAGTTCATTCTAAATTCTTACCTATTTTTCCCAACTGTGCTATACTTAATTTAGTACATTCTTTGAGATTGGAGATAATATGAAAATCCATAAAACTGTGAATCCTGTTGCCTATGAAAACACCTATTACCTAGAAGGAGAAAAGCACCTTATCGTTGTTGATCCTGGTAGCCATTGGGAAGCCATTCGTCAGACAATCGAGAAGATCAATAAACCGATCTGCGCTATCCTCTTGACCCATGCCCATTATGACCATATCATGAGTCTGGACTTGGTTCGCGAAACTTTTGGCAATCCTCCTGTCTATATCGCAGAGAGCGAAGCTAGCTGGCTCTATACTCCTGTCGATAACCTCTCTGGTCTCCCTCGTCATGATGATATGGCAGATGTGGTCGCAGAACCTGCTGAACATACCTTTGTCTTTCATAAGGAATATCAACTGGAGGAATTTCGTTTCACCGTCTTGCCAACACCAGGTCACTCTATCGGCGGCGTTTCTATCGTCTTTCCTGATGCTCACCTAGTCTTGACAGGAGATGCTCTTTTCCGTGAAACCATCGGACGAACCGATCTTCCGACTGGTAGTATGGAGCAACTTCTTCACAGTATCCAGACCCAACTCTTCACCCTACCAAACTACGATGTCTATCCAGGACATGGTCCAGCTACAACCATCGCTCACGAAAAAACTTTCAATCCTTTTTTCTAGAAAGATGATGACAATAGATATCGTAATTTAATACTTAATGAAAATCAAAGAGCAAACTAGGAAGCTAGCCGCAGGTTGCTCAAAGCACAGCTTTGAGGTTGCAGATAAAACTGACGTGGTCAGCTCAAAACACTGTTTTGAGGTTGTGGATAGAACTGACGAAGTCATTAACCATATCTACGGCAAGGCGAAGCTGACGTGGTTTGAAGAGATTTTCGAAGAGTATTAGAATTATAAAAAAACGCATAATATCAAGTGTATGAAAATTTGATATTATGCGTTTTATCATGAAAAGATTTTCTAAATTATCTCCTCAAATTGAGTTTTTCACAATCTAAAATAATTGATAGATAAACTATGAATTGGGGTTATTCTGACTCCTTACGAAAGCTAAATAATCCAGCAGTTAGAGTTAACATTCCAAATAGAGTAGCGAGAATTGAGTTATTTTCTCCAGTATTTGGCAAAGTCTTAGCTACTTGTTTCGAAATAGTTTCAGTCTTAGTTGCTAACGGCTCAGCTTGAGCTTTTGTACTACTTGCGTCATTTCCTTTTTGTTCTGTGGTTGTTAGAGTATTACTACTATTTACAACTGGAACAGGAGTTGTACTACCTCCGTTATCACGGCTTGCGGCAACTTTAAAAGTCATAGCATAGATACTAAAGTGATTGGTTTCAAAAGTCACCTTATCGGCATTTTGTTTGAAATCAAGCGCAAACAAGATGCCGTTTTGATTCACGTAGTAAACATTTTCCACTGGCTGGTTTGCCAACACGCTAACCGTAACCCAGCCGTTTGGCTGAATAGCCTTGCCTCTCGCGTCATACAGATGAATGTCAAAGGCCTTGTATTTTTTTGATTCAAGTGAAGTCGACTTGGTTTCTTCTACCCTGATATATCTGACATTTTTGAGTGTTGCTTCTGAACCATATACTTGAACGCTTCCAGCTTCGCTCGAAAGAACACGAGTATTGTTTGGGATGTCTGGATTAAGCGTAGGAGTTACGGGGGTTGTCGGTGTTACTGGAGCAACTGGTGTAACTGGATTTACAGGATTTTCACTTGGCTTCTCTGCTGGTTTCTCTGGCTTAGTAGGCTGTGGTTGATCAGCTGGAATAGTAGGAACACTTGGTTGCTTGTCTGGCTTAGGCTGTTCACTTGGCTTAACTTCAGGTTTTACTTGCTCAGCTGGTTTTTCAGCAGGGTTCTTAAATAAGAAAACGTAAGTTTGATAAACTTCTGCGTATAGACCAAACTCTCCCACGCTTCTTCCTCTCTCATTTAGCTGATAACGGTGATAAAGTGGTGTTAACTGCCTATTTTTCGAAAATTGATAGACTTCCACGTCATTGTCTTCTTTTTTAGTGCGGAAAACCATGTAACCTTGACCTGTGATGTTAGTGTTTTTGTTTAGTTCAACATGTCCTGTTTTTTTATCCGATATACCTGTATAAATTGTATACGCTTCATAGTTTCTACCTTCCAATTCTGGAATTTTCACTCGAATCGGATACATATACATAGTGCTTTTCATCAATTCTTCACGAGAAAATTCCCTCCCATTTTCTTCGAAATACCTATTCCCACTGCCCCAAAAAAAAGTTAATCTTGGTTTGTTATTGACAAAATCTTTTTCAGCAGTCCATATTCCATTGATAGGAGTTTCCTTCATATCACTGATAGGAAGTGGTGCTACAATATCTGCGTAGGTAACAACAGGGTGTTCATGAACGCTTCCGTCACGTAGAGGCCATCTTCTCACTGGTTTTCTGTTATTTTCCTGCGGTTGCTCTGCAGGTTTAACCTCTGGTTGAGGGTTTTCTGCTGGTTTTGGAGTTGGAACAGGTGTTTCAGCAGGTTTATTTTCAACCGGCTTGTTCTCAGCTGGTTTTACTGGCTGAGTAGGCTGTTGTTGCTCTGTAGGTTTAACCTCTGGTTGAGAGTTTTCTGCTGGTTTTGGCGCAGGTATTGGTTGAGCAGTATTAAGTTTAACAGCAACATTTGGTTGCGGTGCAACGTTTTCCTCGGCATGCACCAAAGTTGGCACTGCAGCACTAAGAGTGACAGCAGAGAAGGTAACAATACCTAGTTTAGTGAGTTTATTCATAATTTTTCCTCCTCAGGAATATATAATTGCCTTTTTAGGCTTATAAAATGACAAAATCAACTTCCTTTCAAGAGCACAAAAGCAAAATTTTGAGCCAACTCATTATCTAAACATTTAATGTTCTTGATAGAAGCCTTAAATGAACCTTCATCCATTAACTGAACAATACGTCTATCACACTATTACACATCTTAATGATTTTTAAATTTTTTGTTACCAAAAGCTAGCTAACTACTTTAGAGATAGGGAACTAACTGTATCGCGTAACGACCGTTAAACGATACACAAAAAATACCAGTCTAATACAGGTTAAAAACACTGTTAAACTCGCATTTTTTAAATATTCATATTGTTGTTTTGACTGTTTTATCAAACGGTCGTTAATCGAAACAAATTTACGACTTCATTCTACCATTTTTCCCTGTTTTTAGCAATGATTTTCCGTTTTTTTTTGACGATTGTTCGCCACTTTATTACGTTCTAACACTTTATATAGGGTTGATGTAGAAATTTGTTCAGCTTTTGCAATATTACGTATGCTTATATTTGAATGTAGATATTTGTTAAGTATGCGCTCCTCCTTTTCTTTTGAAATCCGTTTTGCTCCTAATCTAACACCATTTTCCTTAGCTTTTCGAAGTCCCTCTTTTGTGCGAAACCTCAGATTTTCCAGCTCATTTTCTGCCACAAAGCCTAAAATGATGCAAAGTAACCTGCCAATAAGAGAACCTGTCTCTAGTTTTTCATGCAAACTGACTAGGTGAATATTAGATTCATTAAATAGTTCAATAAGTTCTAGTAGCTTAAACATAGATCGAGTCAGTCTATCTAACTTATAGATAGTGAAAGTAACCTGCTTGCCATCTTTCGAAAAGTCAGAGGCCAGTTTTAAGGCTTTTGTAAGTTCAGGACGAGTGTTATTTGCACCAGATTCCTTTTCTATAAAAAGTTTATCACAATGTTTAAGAGCTTCGATTTGCACTTTCAATCCTAGGTCTTGCTTATGAGTAGATACACGGGCGTAGCCTATGTTGATAGTCTTTTGAGACATAAAAATCCTCCTGTTAACTTGATACAGAGGGATATTTTACTATGAATTTTAAAATAAGAAAAGACTTCAATTTCATAATCCCTATGAACTACACCCAAAAAGCTAGATTATTCTATCTAACTTTTTAGGGTGTAAATAGATAGGGAAGGTATAATTATAGGAGTTTTACTTGTCTCTTTACATTACCAAATAATCACGCGCTCTTCTGGTGAACGCCACATACCGTCGCCTTCTTTGACATCATAGGTTGTAAAGAAATCATCGAAGTTTGGTACTTGCACATTGACACGGAGTTTGGCTGGTGCGTGCACATCGACGCTAGCCAAAAGTTTCATAAATTCTGGTCGACCTTTCATGCGCCAGATGCGACCGAAATTGTAGAAAAATTCTTCTGCTGAGAAGTCAGGTTCTCGCTTGGCTGCTTCAAGAGCTGCAGCGATTCCTCCCAAGTCCGCAACGTTTTCTGATACAGTCAATTTACCGTTGATGGTTGCTCCATAAGAATCTTGTCCATCAAATTGGTCAATAACTTTTTGTGTTTTCTCCTTAAAGGCAGTATAGTCACTCTCTGTCCACCAGTCCTTGAGGCTACCATTTTCATCAAAGGAAGCTCCGTTGGTATCAAAAGCGTGGGAAATTTCATGGGCAATCACTGCCCCAATCCCACCATAGTTAGCAGAAGATGACTGGTGCAAGTCATAGAAAGGCGCCTGTAAAATAGCTGCTGGAAAGACAATCAAGTTCTTCTGTGGATTGTAGTAGGCATTGACCATATGAGCAGGCATGCCCCATTCCTTATAGTCTACAGGCTGGTTCCACTTGCTCCAACTGTGCTTGATTTCCACACGCGCAAAGGCTAGAGCATTGTCAAAAAGACTAGCAGTCTCATCCACTACCTTGTCCTTGTAGCGTTCTGGCAATTCTTCTGGGTAACCGATATAAGGCTTGATGACATTGAGTTTGACGATGGCCTTGTCACGAGTTTCAGGAGTCAACCAGTCATTTTTAGCCAAGCGTTCCTTATAGACATCAATCATAGTTGCCACTTTTTTCTCCACATCCGCCTTGGCCTCTGGAGAGAATTTTTCATGGGCATACCAGAGACCCAAAGCTTGTTTGAAAGGACCTTGTGCTAGCTGGTAGGCTGCCTTGACCTTGTCTTTGGCTTCTGGAACACCTGAAAGCGCACGGCTATAGGCACCAGACAAGACACGGATTTCTTCTGTTAAATAGCTGGTTGAGAGATTGACAACACTCAAAATCAAGGTTGCCTTGAGGAGAGGCCAGGCCTCTTCACTATAAAATTGGTCTGCTGCTTGCCAGAAACGTTCTTCGTCTACGATAACCTTGTCTGGTACTTGTCCAAGAACGGCTTGGAAAAAGTCATCCAAAGGTAGGGCAGGCGCAAATTTCTTGAAAGCTTCATAAGCATATGGATGGTAAAGTTTAGCATACTCTGAACTTTCTTCATTAGAGAGCACCACTGCCGCAATTCGGCGGTCCAATTCTAGTCTTTTCTCTAGTAAGTCTTCAATTTCTTCATCAGAGAAATCATAAGCCTTGAGGAGATTTGCGCTGCTTTCTTTCCAAAGAGTCAGGAGCTCTTCGCGCTGAGGATGGTCTTCTGCATAGTAGGTCGTATCTGGCAAGATCGTGCTTGGAGCGCTAGCCCATAGAACATTGATTCTGGCATCCATAAAGTCTGGTGATACACCCAAAGGAAGGAAATTAGGTTTTCCTGCAAGCTCAAACTCTGCTAGTCTAGCTGTAAAATCCTCAAAAGTCTCCAATTCTTGGAATTCTTTAAGAAGCGGTAAGACAGGTTTGATACCGTCAGCTTCTCTCTTGTCAAAATCACGAACTAGGCGGTGGTATTTGACAAAGTTTGCCAAGATAGCATCCTCAGGCACCTCTTGACCTGCCAACCACTTGTCTGTTGTCGCCAGCATCAGGTCTTCAATTTCCTGGTCTAAATCAACAAAACCTCCCGTTTGAGACTTATCTGCTGGGATTTCAGCAGTCTTCTGCCATTCTCCATTGATTGCATCATAAAAATCATCTTGATAACGTGTCATCTTGTTCTCGCTTTCATTTGTACTTGTTTTTAGCTTAACAAAAATTACCTGGGAATGCAATTAAAATACAAGATTAAAGAAACTTAAATATTTTACTGTTAATATTTTAATTTTTTGAAAAATTAACTTGACTTAATTTTTTTTTTAAGGTATATTAAGAGTCAGGAGGAATATAAGTTTATGATACGTATCGAAAACCTCAGTGTCTCCTATAAAGAAACGTTGGCACTTAAGGATATTTCACTAGTGCTCCAAGGACCAACAATTACTGGAATCATTGGTCCAAACGGTGCTGGAAAATCAACATTATTAAAAGGTATGCTGGGAATTATCCCACATCAAGGTCAGGCATTTCTCGATGACAAGGAAGTTAAAAAATCCTTACACCGAATTGCCTATGTCGAACAAAAAATCAATATCGACTACAACTTTCCCATCAAGGTCAAGGAATGTGTCTCGCTAGGACTATTTCCCTCTATTCCTCTCTTTCGCAGTTTAAATGCTAAACATTGGAAAAAAGTAGAGGAAGCCCTTGAAATCGTCGGTCTAGCTGACTACGCTGAACGTCAAATCAGTCAACTGTCTGGAGGTCAATTCCAGCGGGTCTTGATTGCCAGATGTTTGGTGCAGGAAGCCGATTATATCCTCTTGGATGAACCCTTTGTTGGGATTGACTCTGTCAGTGAGGAAATCATCATGAATACGCTGAGAGATTTGAAAAAAGCTGGTAAGACGGTTCTCATCGTTCACCACGACCTCAGCAAGGTTTCCCACTACTTCGATCAAGTCTTACTTGTCAATCGAGAAGTGATTGCCTTTGGTCCAACCAAAGAAACCTTTACCGAAGCCAATCTCAAAGAAGCTTACGGTAATCGACTCTTTTTCAATGGAGGTGACCTATGATTGCAGAATTTATCGATGGATTGCAAAAATTCCATTTCCTACAAAATGCCTTGATAACAGCTATTGTCGTCGGGGTCGTAGCTGGAGCTGTGGGATGTTTCATCATTCTACGTGGGATGTCACTCATGGGAGATGCTATTTCACATGCTGTCTTACCAGGTGTAGCCCTCTCCTTCATCTTAGGCGTTGACTTCTTTATCGGAGCCATTGTCTTTGGATTGCTAGCTGCTATCATCATTACCTACATCAAGGGGAACTCGATTATCAAAAGCGATACCGCCATCGGCATTACCTTTTCTTCTTTCTTAGCCCTCGGTATCATCTTGATTAGTGTCGCTAAAAGTTCAACTGACCTTTTCCATATCCTTTTTGGTAATATTCTAGCCGTCCAAGATACGGATATGTTTATCACTATGGGCGTAGGGGCGGTCATTCTCTTGTTAATCTGGATTTTCTTCAAGCAACTCTTGATAACTTCCTTTGATGAACTTCTGGCTAAAGCCATGGGAATGCCTGTCAATTTCTATCACTACCTCCTCATGATACTCCTGACTCTCGTGTCTGTGACAGCCATGCAAAGTGTTGGAACTATCCTGATTGTAGCCATGCTGATTACCCCAGCTGCAACTGCTTATCTGTATGCTAATAGCCTGAAAAGTATGATTTTCCTTTCCTCAACCTTTGGAGCTACAGCTTCAGTTTTGGGACTCTTTATTGGCTATAGTTTAAACTTAGCAGCTGGTTCTAGCATCGTACTTACAGCTGCTAGCTTCTTCTTAATCAGTTTCTTTATCTCTCCTAAACAACGATATTTGAAACTGAAAAATAAACATTTGTTAAAATAAGGGGCAAAACCCCAATAAATTGGAGGATCTAATGAAAAAATTAGGTACATTACTCGTTCTCTTTCTTTCCGTTATTGCTCTTGTAGCATGTGCTAGCGGAAAAAAAGATGCAGCTTCTGGTCAAAAACTAAAAGTTGTTGCTACAAACTCAATCATCGCTGATATTACTAAAAATATTGCTGGTGACAAGATTGATCTTCACAGTATCGTTCCGATTGGACAAGACCCACACGAATACGAACCACTCCCTGAAGATGTTAAGAAAACTTCTGAGGCTGACCTCATTTTCTATAACGGTATCAACCTTGAAACAGGTGGCAATGCTTGGTTTAGCAAATTGGTAGAAAATGCTAAGAAAACTGAAAACAAAGACTACTTTGCAGTCAGCGAAGGCGTTGATGTTATCTACCTTGAAGGAAAAAATGAAAAAGGTAAAGAAGACCCACACGCTTGGCTTAACCTTGAAAATGGAATTATCTTTGCTAAAAATATCGCCAAACAATTGAGCGCTAAAGATCCTAACAACAAGGAATTCTATGAAAAAAATCTCAAAGAATATACTGATAAGTTAGACAAACTTGATAAAGAAAGTAAGGATAAATTTAATAACATCCCTGCTGAAAAGAAACTCATTGTAACCAGCGAAGGAGCATTCAAATACTTCTCTAAAGCCTATGGTGTCCCAAGTGCTTACATCTGGGAAATCAACACTGAAGAAGAAGGAACACCTGAACAAATCAAGACCTTGGTTGAAAAACTTCGCCAAACAAAAGTTCCTTCACTCTTTGTAGAATCTAGTGTGGATGACCGTCCAATGAAGACTGTTTCACAAGACACAAACATCCCAATCTACGCACAAATCTTTACTGACTCTATCGCAGAACAAGGTAAAGAAGGCGACAGCTACTACAACATGATGAAATACAACCTTGATAAGATTGCTGAAGGATTGGCAAAATAATACTCTGAAAAACGTCATTCTTTTCCGAATTGACGTTTTTTCTCTGCCCACATTTTCAGTCAAATCATTGGAAAATTCTGTCTGTTTCAGCTAAAATAGAAGAAAAAAGATTGGAGTATCTTATGGTAACTTTTCTCGGAAATCCTGTGAGCTTTACAGGTAAACAACTACAAGTTGGAGATAAAGCGCTGGACTTTTCTCTTACTGCAACTGATCTTTCTAAAAAAACTCTAGCAGATTTCGATGGTAAGAAAAAAGTATTGAGTGTTGTACCTTCTATTGATACTGGTATTTGCTCAACTCAAACGCGTCGTTTTAATGAAGAACTGGCTGGACTGGATAATACGGTTGTCTTGACTGTTTCCATGGACCTCCCTTTTGCCCAAAAACGTTGGTGTGGTGCTGAAGGTATTGAAAATGCCATCATGCTTTCAGACTATTTCGACCAATCCTTTGGACGTGATTACGCCCTCTTAATCAATGAGTGGCACCTATTGGCACGCGCAGTCTTTGTCCTTGATACTGACAATACGATTCGCTACGTTGAATACGTGGATAATATCAATTCTGAACCCAACTTCGAAGCCGCAATTGCAGCTGCTAAATCCCTATAGAAAAAATCCTCTGTTACAAAGAGTTCCCTGCTCTTTGAAACGGAGGATTTTTGTTTACGAGTAAATTCAAGTTCGATCTGATAAAAACAACTAAATTACTCTACAGATTTCAAGGCTTCAAGCATATCAACCTTTCTCAGATGGCGATTAACAAGGAAACCAAGCAAGGTTAAAATGGTGCTTACTGCTACCACTGGGATTACATAGACTTCCCAACCTACCTGCGGATAAAAGAGAATAGTCGCAGGCGAAATCATTTGAATCAAAAATTGATGTAAATAGAAACCAGCTACTAGACCAAGGACGATTCCCACAAGGGACAGCACAATCGTCTCACGGTAAATGTAGAGGGTGACTTCATTATTATGAAAACCGAGAACCTTGATAGTGGATAGTTCACGGATTCTCTCAGATACGTTGATATTGGTCAGATTGTAAAGGATAACAATAGCTAATAGAACCGATACGATAACTAAGATAGTCATGGTCTGATTGAGTGAGCTAGCGACAGAGTCAAAGAGCCGAATGGCTGAAGCATTCTGGACAACGCTGGACACCGCAGCTTGATTCATAAGTAAACCTGCCTGCCTTTCAATACTAGTAGCACTAGAATCCTTTAGCGAGACCAGATAAGTATTGGCTTGGGCTAGTTGTCCGTAAATTTGCTCATAGCTAGCCTGACTCATATAAATAAAGTGACCAACGTAATTCTCAGCAATAGCAGCAACCTTTAGTTCCTTACCTTCAATTTCTAGAGTCTGCCCAACCTTGACACCTGCCAGCTGGGCAAGTTTAGCTGTAATAACGACGCCATCTTTTAATGTCAGTTCCTGCTGATGATGTTGAAGATGGATAAAGGGTGTCAAATCTTCCTTATCTGTCATCATAAGAGTAATAGTTTGAAGACCAGTCTTACCTTTGAAATCCTTGTCTAGCGTCTTAGAATAAATTTTCTGGTAGGCTTGGATATCCTTCCCTTTCAATACTTCTTCTAGCTCTGCCTTGTCCTGATTGGTAGCACTAGGATTTTCAGAGACAATCATCTGATACTGTTGGATTTGTTGAAACTGTCTAGACGGAACTCCTGCTACAGAGGATTGGATTCCCAAACCTGCAAAAAGCAGGGCTACAGAACCAGCCACACCAAAGATCGTCATCAACATCCGCTGCTTATAACGGAAGATATTGCGAGCTGTTACCTTATGGGTAAAACTGAGACGGCGCCAGATAAAACCGATGCGCTCCAGTAAGATTTTAGCCCCTTTAACAGGAGGTTTAGGCAGTAAAAGCTGGGCTGCTTCATCATGAAGTTCCCTCCTAGCCACCAGATAGGCTGGTAACACACTGGCCAACCAACTCAAGATAAGAGCCAGTAAGCTATAGGTCCAATAGAACTGAATCTGGGTTTCTCCCACCACCATACCTTTTGTAATGACGCTTGAAATCACACTGGCTAGTAAATAATGGCCAAGTATACTACCTAGAGCTGTTCCGACAGTCCCAGCTACTAGACCGTAGAGGAGAAATTTGGCGATAATATCCTTACTACGATAGCCCAAGGCCTTAAAAATCCCAGCATGTGTTCGCTCTTCATCCACAAAGCGAGTCATGGTCGTAAAGGTCACCATGGCTGCTACGGCATAAAGCACCACAGGAAAGATATTGCCCACTGCTCGAATACTGGATGAAGCATTGCTATACATGAGATAGCCCTGACCACCTGGTATGGTCTGACGATTATAGACCTGATACCTTGGCTCAGCCAAATCATCCAAAACTTGCTGATGTTTTTCTAGTTTTTCCTTTTCTTGGGCTAGATTTTGTTCAGCCTGCTTTAGTTTGTCCTCTTCCTTGCCCAATTCCTGCTTGGCTTGGGTAAATTGAGCACGGGCCTGGTCTCTTTGAGCTTGAGGAAGCAAGGCTAGTTGACTTTCTTGAGCCTGTATACGAGCTTGAGCAGTAGCTAAACGACTCTTGCCTTCCTGCAAATTAGTCTCAGACTTGTCAAGGGTCTCTTGGCCTTTGTCTAGAGACTCTTGGCCTTCTTTTTTCAAGATTTGCAGACGTGCCTTGCCATTATCTGACAAAGCTTGTTCAAGGTCTTCCTGATGTTGCTTGGATTTTTCTTCATAATCTGATGAAAAGGCATTTAAACCTGCTAAATCTTGATATTTCAAACGAGCTATATTGTAGACTTTCTGATTAAACTGACTAGATAAAATCACCCCGTAAGCGGTCAGAGTCCCACTTCCACTTCCTGCGTAGCCCATATCTCGCTGGGAGAGGATTTCAGCTGAATCCACAAAACCAGTAATAGTATAGGTATGGTCTTTTAAAGAGGAATGACCCTCTTCTTTTTCTTCAAAGATAATCTCCTGTCCCATGCTGTATTGGCCTTGCAAATGACTGACCAAAGCGATTTCCTTGTCTGACTGAGGAAGTCGTCCCTCTCTTAGCTGAAAGATTGAAATTCGATCTGGTTTGGAGTACAGCCGAATGGCATCCTGCCCATTATCCATAGTCACATCTGTCAAATAGCCAAACTCAACCTCTGCGCCCTCTATCTGTTCTAGTTCTTCTTGATCTGCTTGAGCCAAACCATAATTAGACATAACTGCCAAATCCAAGGTTTGAGCAGTTGTTAAATAAGCATTAGCTGTCGCCTCCATGTTGGGGCTAGTCACTTTGAGGCCTACTAAGGCTAGAGACCCTAACATCATCAAGGTTAGGATAGATAAAAAACGCCCCTTGGAGCCTGTGAAAGACTGAATCAAGTCCTTCCAATAGGTTTTTCGCTTGATCATGCTAGTACTCCAATGTATCAATATCTTGAGGATGCTGGTTCATCACCACATCCTTGACACTGGCATCGTGCATATGAATCACGCGATCAGCAATGGGCGCCAAAGCTCCATTGTGAGTCACGATAATTACCGTCGCTCTCTTTTGACGAGACATATCTTGGAGAATTTTCAAAACCTGCTTGCCCGTCTGATAATCCAAGGCTCCAGTCGGTTCATCACAAAGGAGGATTTTAGGATTTTTGGCTATCGCGCGTGCAATGGAGACTCGCTGTTGCTCCCCTCCAGAAAGCTGGGCTGGGAAATTATTGAGACGATGAGTCAGACCTACATCTGTCAAGACCTGCCCAGGATCCAAGGCATCCGTCACGATTTCAGAAGCCAGTTCCACATTTTCCTTAGCAGTTAGATTGGACACTAGATTGTAAAACTGAAAAACAAACCCCACATCATTACGGCGGTAATTGGTGCGCTGGTAGGAACTATAGTCTGCAATATTGGCACCATCAATCCAAATCTCCCCCTCATCATTGATATCCATGCCTCCAAGAAGGTTAAGAACTGTTGACTTGCCTGCACCTGATGCACCTAGAATAATAACCAATTCACCCTTTTCAATCTCAAAATTCACATCGCGATTGGCCACAACCTCCGTGTCCCCAACCTGATAACGCTTGTAACAGTGTTTCATCTCAATATAAGCCATCATCAACCTCACTTTCTTTAACTACTTCTTAATATCATTATAACGCTTTTTCGAAGAGTTGGATACTAGAATAAAAAGAAAAACCTAGGTATTCCTAGGCTTTCTTTTTACAAATTATTTTCCAAGGTAGTATTCAGAAACTACGTTCAATTTTTCGTCGAATTCGAATACTAATGGTGGGAAGTTAGGGATTTCCACGTCCATGATTTCGTCATCTGACAAACCTTTGATGTGTTTTACAAGGGCACGGATTGAGTTACCGTGAGCTCCTACGAATACGTTTTTACCATCTTTAAGAGCTGGAGCGATTTTATCTTCCCAGAATGGAAGGGCACGTTCCAAAGTCACTTTCAAGTTTTCAGCATCTGGAATAACTGAATCATCAAGTGAAGCGTAACGACGATCAGTGTGAGCTGAATGCTCATCATCACGATCCATGTTTGGAGGCAATACATCGTATGAACGACGCCAGATGTGAACTTGCTCATCACCAAATTGTTCAGCAGCTTCAGCTTTGTTTTTACCAGTCAAACCACCGTAGTGACGTTCGTTCAAACGCCATGATTTTTCAACTGGAACCCACAATTGGTCAGAAGCTTCAAGAGCTAAGTTAGTTGTTTTGATCGCACGTTTCAATACTGAAGTGTAAGCTTGGTCAAATTCGATACCAGCTTCTTTGATCAATTTACCAGCGTCAATCGCTTGTTGTGTACCTTTTTCAGACAAATCAACATCAGCCCAACCAGTGAAAAGGTTAGCTTTGTTCCATTCAGACTCACCGTGGCGAGCAAAAACCAATTTTACCATTAGATGGATTCTCCTTTAAATTTTCCGAGGTTTCCCCTCGTTTATCTATTCTATTTTACACAATTTTTCACAAAAAAGCTAGTCAAAATCAACTAAAAAGAGAGAACTAAGCTAGCTCTCTCAAGTTTTTATCCCATTATATAACTAAACAAAAACTATAAAAGATTACTTGTTTTTTAAAGCATCAATCATACGATCCGCATTTTGATCTGCATTTTGCATCATACGGTCTGTATGTTTTCTCGTATTAGTATCATCATAACGATTTAGAATTAATGCTTCAATTGTTTCTTTACAATTTTCAAGATTAGCTTTTTCAAATACTACTGCACTAATAACGTGTGATCCACCAGAAGTAAGATTTAAAACAAGAAGAGTTTGAAAAGCACTTAAAACTGTCAATACTCCATAAGCAGCCAAAATCAAACCTCCTACAAATGAATTCCCCATCATAGAAAATCCAATAATTGTAAAGATGACACCCCAAGCAAATGATTTGAAATCAAGACTAAATGAATCGTCTACACTTGCAACTTGTTCCACTGGAATTGTCTTATTCTGAGAACCTAGAGGAATAACTTTTAAAATAGTATTAGGATTTGAAGTTTTAATAAAAACTCCCTCCAAAGCTACAGAAGCTTTCATGTAGAAAGTCAAGTAAGATGTAATAAAGGTTTGTTTCATAATAAAATCTCCTTTTTATTTTTTTTCAAATAAAATTGTATCATATTTGCTAAAAAAAAAAGTATTTTCTGATATTATAAAATAAAAATTTGTATAATATGAAATAAAATATAATACTTTTCAGAAATCAAAAGCAATTACACAAATTTATTATTGTAAAAATATGACACAATTTACCAATCTTATCCGCAATATCAAATTCGTATTTTATCTTACTGCTGTTAGCTTGCTAACTTTCTCTTTGATTCTTGTTGAGTATAAAAAGTCACACCTCGCCAATTTTCAAAATAAATAAAAACGCATCATATCAGGTGTTAAAAAACGTGATACAATGCGTTTTATAGTCTATAAGATTAGTTGTCTTTTCTTCTCAAATTGAGTTTTCCCTAGACTTTTCAACCTTATTTCTCTTCAAATCCTTCTACGACTGCTTCCGCAAAGTTTTCTTCTACGATGCTTGCACAGTGATCACAGATGACTGCGTGGTAGCTGCGTTCTGCTGTTGTTGGGTCGATACGACGGCAACGGTCACATACTTGGCCTGCAGCGCGTTCAACTGTAAAGGCTACATCTTCGAAGCTAACGGCAGCTTCTGGAGCTGGTCCTTCTGCGATGGTCAAGTCTGACACGATTAAAAGTTGAGCTACATTGCTGTTTACTGCTTCGAGTAGAGCTTTCACCACTTCATTTGGATAAACTGTCAAGTGGGCTTCAAGTGATTTACCGATTACTTTTGCATTACGAGCTTCTTCCAAGGCTTTTTGAGCTTGTCCACGGAAGTCCATAAAGGCTGCCCATGTATCCAAGATTTCTTCTTGATTAGCAAAAGTTTCCGCTTCTGGTAATTCTGACAATTGAACGAAGTCTTCAGCTTCAAATTCAAGATATGACCAGATTTCTTCCGCAGTGTGAGGAAGGATTGGTGTCAAGAGTTTGGTGATTTTCACAAGAATGTCATAGAAAACAGTCTGCATTTGACGGCGTTCCAGTGATTTGGCACCTTCGATGTAAACAACGTCTTTAGCAAAATCAAGGTAGAATGCTGACAAATCAACGTTGATAAAGTTCACCAAGGCCTTGTAGATTGTCAAGAATTCAAAGTTTGCGTAAGCATCACGAATGGTCTTGACAAGCTGGTTAAAGCGAATCGTCATGTACTTATCAACTGAACGAAGTTCATCGTAAGTGACTACATCTTGAGTTGGGTTAAAGTCAGATGTATTGGCAATCAAGAAACGAAGAGTGTTACGAATCTTACGGTAAGTTTCAGAGACTTGACTCAAGATATCCATAGAGATACGTACGTCATTGCTTGAGTCAACACTTGTTACCCAGAGACGCAAGATTTCAGCACCGAATTGTTTTTCAACATCGCTTGGAGCAATGGTATTTCCAAGAGATTTAGACATCTTCTCACCTTTACCGTCAAGGGCAAAACCTTGTGACAAGATTTGTTTGTAAGGTGCTACGCCATGGTTAGCAACAGATGTGATGAGTGAAGAGTTGAACCAACCACGGTATTGGTCAGAACCTTCTAGGTAAAGGTCTGCTGGGTAAGTCAACTCAGGACGGTTTACCACAACTCCATTCCATGATGAACCTGAGTCAAACCAAACGTCCATGATATCTGTTTCTTTCTTGAACTCCCCATTTGGAGAACCTGGATGAGTAAATCCTTCTGGCAAGAGGTCCTTAGCATCACGTTCCCACCAAATGCTTGAACCATGTTCCTCAAAGAGTTGAGCTACATGCTCAATCGTTTCAGCAGTCATGATTGCTGTGCCGTCTTCTGCGTAGAAGATTGGAAGAGGAACACCCCAAGCACGTTGACGAGAAATAACCCAGTCGCCACGGTCACGAATCATATTGTAAAGACGGACTTTACCCCATTCTGAGTGGAATTTCACTTTTTCAATTTCGTCCAAGATTTCTTGGCGGAATTTAGAAACTGAGGCAAACCATTGTGGTACTGCACGCCAGATAATTGGTTTCTTAGTACGCCAGTCAAATGGGTATGAGTGAGAGATTTCTTCTTGGGCAAGAAGGAGACTGCCGAGTTTTTCGATAACAGTTGGAACTACCTTTTCATAGAATTGACCTTCAAACTCAGGGCCAGCATTCTTCATCATGATACCACGTTCGTCAACAGTCACTGCGACTTCAAGACCATTAGCAATACCAACATTGTAGTCGTCCTCACCAAAACCAGGGGCTGTATGGACAATACCTGTACCAGAGTCAGTCGTAACGTGGTCACCAAGAATAACCAATTCATCTACAGCTGTATCCCATGGGTGTTCTGTTACGATGTGGTTGAGTTCTTGACCACGGTAAGTTGCCAAGACCTGAACATCAGCCCAGCCAAATTTTTCAGACAAGCTAGTCAACAATTCTGCAGCAACGACAAACTTACGAGCTTCACCAGCAGGTTGAACCAAAACGTAATCAATATCTGCACCAACAGTCAAACCACGAGAAGCTGTGATAGTAAATGGAGTAGTTGTCCAAACTACGATATAAGTATCTGTATCTAGAACACCTTTGCCATCTTTTACCTTATTGGCATAGTAAAGGGAAGTTGAAACCAAGTCATGGTATTCAATCTCTGCTTCAGCAAGAGCTGACTCAGATGACCAAGACCAGTAAACTGGTTTTGCACCACGGTAGATATAACCTTTATTAGCCATCTCACCGAAGACACGGATTTGGGCTGCTTCATAATCAGGAGTCAAAGTCACATATGGATTTTCCCAGTCACCAGAAACACCCAAACGTTTAAAGTCTTCACGTTGTTTATCTACTTGAGAAAGAGCATATTCACGGCAAAGTTTCAAGTACTCAACCAAATCCATTTCTTTACGCTTGACACCTTGTTTTGCCAAAACTTGCTCGATTGGCAGACCATGAGTGTCCCAACCAGGGATAAATGGTGCGTAAAAACCTGACATGGATTTTGAACGAACAATGATATCTTTTGAAATCTTGTTCATAGCATGTCCAACGTGGATATTTCCGTTCGCGTATGGAGGACCATCATGCAAGGTGAAATGAGGTTTTCCTTGGTTCAATTCTTGACGACGTTGATAAAGTTTTGCATCTTCCCATTCCTTTTGCCAAACTGGCTCTTTGGTAGGGAGGCCTGCACGCATTGGGAAAGCTGTTTTCCCAAGATTAAGGGTATCTTTGAGTTTCATGGTATCTCCTTTATAAATAATAACAAATTAAAAACCACGACTGCCAAAAAGGACGAAAATCGTGGTACCACCTTTATTCGGAAAAAGATTTAGTCTTTCTCCCTCTTACCCCGTAACGTGGGGAACGTCAAATCTTACTCCATTCAGACTTGAGTTTTTGAGAGGATAATCTTATCAATAGGGATTACAGGACTCACACCATCTCCTGCTCGCTGGAAATATAAGGATAAAATATTGTTCTCAGATTATTTCTTATAAAATTGTAACAGATTCTTGCGGTGCAGCAAAACCTGGTTCCGAGTTTATAGCTTCAGTAGCTGGTGTTGGGCCTGAGTAATGGCTTGGAGCTACTTCTGGCTCTTCATACATCGGACCAACTGGATGAGCTGGACTTTCTTCAACAATCGGAGCTGGAGCTGGTGAAACCACTTGTTCCTGCTCAGCTCTTGCTTCGGCTTCTGCAAGTTCCTTATTAGCCGCTTCGATACGCGCTTGCAACTCAGCCATTTCCTCGGGAGAAAACTGACGAGTAATATCAATTGGTTCTTCCTCTGGATGTTGTTGCAAGACAGAGTCACCTAAGACTTCGCTGACCACTTCTTTGAAGGCCTCATCACTTGTTTGAAGATAAGTCGCTGTTGGGCGAAGAATATCTTCCCAATCTGAAGATTCAACAATTGCTAACTGGCTCTCAATGGTAGATTTAAGACGTTGATGGAAGACACGACTCTTGTTCTTCAATTCTTCTGTTTCAACTGCAACCTTCTTAGCATTGTCAGTTGCTTGACGAAGAATTTCATTTGCCTTGTACTTAGCTTCTTCCAACAAACGTTGGGCATCTTGCTCTGCTTGATGGATAATATTGTTTGAACGTTCAGCTGCAGCTTGTTTTACTCGTTCAGCTGTATCTTGTGCAATCAATACAGACTGGCTTAATGAATCTTTCATCTCATCAAAGTAAGACAAACGATCTTCTAAACTCTTAATATGTAAATCCTTATCATGATTAGAGCGGACTAAATCTTCATAATCACGGACTACAATATCTAAAAATTCATCTACTTCTTCTTGATCAAACCCTCTAAAACGTGTGTTAAAGGTTTTATCTTTGATTTCTAACGATGTAATTGGCATATTTTTCCTCACTTACTTAATAACAATTGGACCGTTAATTTCTTTTTATCTTTTTTTGTTTGCCCATTATCTCTAATGAGTTTCAATCGACCAAATTTCCTTACACTAACCAAATCACCAACTTGAACTATATAATCTGATTTTTCAACTAAATGGTAATTAACTTGGACTGCCTGTTTTTCAATTAACTGACTTGCCTGATTTCTAGACAGTTTGAAGACACCTGCTAGAAAAACATCTAATCTAGAACTAGCGATACAAATATCTAATTCTTGATAATCTTCGACTGTAGCAATTTTCTCAGCAAAATCCCGCTCTTCTAGACGAACTGGTAAACGAGCAATTTTCGTAATGCCGTCTTGAAAAAGGAGCATAAATTGTCGATTAATGATAATCTGTGCCCTCTCTTCATTGACCAAGATATCACCAAATAGCTTTCTATCAATTCCCAGCTGATTTAAAACAGTCCCTAATATTTTTGCATGTGTTAATCGTTCAAACTTATTAGGATAAACTATTTCTTGCAAGGAGAGTTCAAAATCAGTGAATTTGGGTTCAAAATAATCAGGATACAGGAGTATCCGTACATATTCAGTTTCAAGAAACTGCCGACTGCTCATGTAGGAGATGCCGTTCGTTGATGCTAGAACCTTTAAAATCTTTTCTTGATGAGGATTTACAAAGGGGCTTAAAAAAGGAGAATAAGAATCTTCTACCTTTTTTATCCATTCTACTCCCTTATCAATAAAAGACGAATCATTCTTAGAAAAGTGTTGATAAATCATCTTGTTCATAGAAAAATCACTAAAAGTTGAATCAATTGGTTCCCTATAAAATGTACTAATAATACCGCAATCCAGACAGACAAGTCAAGACCTGCAATCTGAAGGGGTAAGCGTTGTAAAGGAGCCATTATCGGTTTCACTAAGCTAATAATCAAGCGACCTAGACGCGATTCATAGGCATTTGGGAACCAAGACATCAGAGCAAAAACAATTAAAATCAGTGAATAGATATCCACTGCATTTTGAATAAAACGAATGAGAAAGAGCATTATTTCACTCTCGTACGCTTCATATCAAAACCAAATTCAGCATTTTGTGATTCATCTGGTATTTTGATATCTTCAATATTGACGACAACATCAACTGGTGTCAGCAGGTACATAGTAGATGCTACCTTCTTCATGTTACCAGCTAAAACATGACGGGCCCCATCCAGATAGTCCAAACAACGACGTGCTTGAACTTCTGTCATATATTGAAAATCAATCAAAATACTTTCGTTACCAGCTAATAAATCAACAATATCTGTGGCATCTTCGTATTTGCGTGGATAACGAACATCAATTGTCACCTTATCAGTAGAACGTTGACTTTGCATAGCCAACTCTTGTTGACGGGCATGAAGACGAGTAATGTTTTTATCTTTAGACGGTATAACCGTAGTTTGTTGAGGTAACTCCTGAACAGAAGGGACTGGAGTCACAATCGGCTCTTCAGCTTTAGACTGATAAGTAGTACCAACATCTTCTCCATCTTCTGTAAAATAATCTATAAATCTATCAAATCTATCTTTTAAAGACATCTTTCTTTCCTACTTAAAAAATGCTGTACCAATTCTGACAAATGTTGAGCCAAATTCAATCGCTTCCTTGTAGTCACGACTCATACCCATACTCAAGTCCATCATTGGCATATTGGGAATTTGTTTTTCTCTAATTTCTAGTTGCAAATCCTGTGTAGCTTTAAAAATTTCTTTCAACTCATCACTACTAGCTTCAAAAGGAGCCATAGTCATCAAGCCTACATATTCAATTTTATCTAAGGTTGCTAATTCTGGCAAGAGCTCCAGTAGTTCTTCCTTTGAAAAACCATGTTTGCTCTCTTCCCTTGAGATATTCACTTGTAAGAAACACTTAATAACTCGGTCACTTCTCTTTTGAATTTCCTCTGCTAGCTTTAATGAATCCAAAGCGTGGAAATAATCAACATACTGAATAACATCTTTGACCTTGCGTCTTTGCAAGGTTCCAATCAAATGCCAGGTAATATTTCTATCTTTTAAAGCTTCATATTTCTCAAGGAACTTATCTACACGATTTTCACCAATATGATACACACCTAGCGGAAGCAAAGCCTCCGCTGTCGGTACGTCTACATATTTTGTAACGGCAAGAACTGAAACAGAATTATCTTCTCTTCCCGCCTGCTGACTTGCACCTTTTATTTGTTGAAAAACACGTTCTGTATTTTCTTTCAAATTCATTTACTTAACGATTTTTGAAAAATGGAGGAGTTTCTAATTCATCCTCTTCTAAAGATGGTGCTTCGAAACGTTCAACTGGTGATACAACTGAATCAGTTGGACGAACAATCGTCTCACGTCGCAAATCCCAATCACCAAATGCTGATGTTTTAGAAGTTTCTGTACGGCGAGGTGCTGGACTTGGAATTTCTGCAGTTTCAGCCATGTCATAGTGACGGTCATAGTTACGTACATGACTTGGACTCGCTTGTTCATGACGAACAACTTGTTTTGGTGCATGTCCAACAACTTTTTCAACACGATCTTGACGAACACCTGTTGCAACAACTGTTACGCGAATTTCATCACGCATGCTTTCATCAATAGATGTTCCGAGCCAGATGTTCACTCCTTGACCAGCCGCTTGGTTGACGATTTCTGAAGCTTCTTCAGCCTCAATCAAGGTTAAATCAAGTCCACCAGTAACGTTGACGATAACATCCTCAGCACCATCAATCGTTGTTTCAAGAAGTGGTGAGTAGATTGCTTTACGAGCTGCTTCTACCACACGTTCTTCTCCACTACCAATACCAATACCCATTAGGGCGTTCCCTTTATTTGCCATAACTGTTTTCACATCGGCAAAGTCAAGGTTAATCAAACCAGGGTTTGTAATCAAGTCAGTAATTCCTTGAACACCTTGGCGAAGTACATTATCTGCTTCGCTAAGTGCTTCAAGAAGCGGAGTTTTCTTATCAACAATTTCAAGCAAGTTGTTGTTTGAAATAATCAATAGAGTATCTACATGTTCGCGAAGTTGATTGATTCCTTCAACAGCAAATTGTCCACGTTTGCTTCCTTCAAAACCAAACGGACGTGTCACAACACCAACAGTAAGAGCACCTAGGTCTTTAGCAATACGTGCAATAACAGGAGCTGCTCCAGTACCTGATCCACCACCCATACCAGCAGTAATGAAGACCATATCCGCTCCACTAATAGCAGCTGTCAATGTTTCTTCGCTCTCTTCAGCAGCTTTTCGACCAACTTCAGGTTGACCTCCAGCACCCAAACCACGTGTCAATTTAGGACCCAACTGAATTACAGTCTCAGCTTTTGTACTACTCAAAGCTTGTACATCTGTGTTTGCTGCGATAAATTCTACGCCCGTAACACCTTCGTCAACCATGCGGTTAATAGCGTTACCGCCACCTCCACCAACACCGATTACTTTAATAACTGCACCTTGAGCAGCCGCTGTATCAAATGAAAATGTCATAGTTTATTTTTCCTCTTTTATTCATCAAACATACTTCCAATTAAACCACGGAAGCGATCTGCGATTTTTGGTTTATTTTGAGAAGATACTTTATCTTCTTTCGGAGCAACTACGTTCGTAGAAGCTGATTGCTCTACCTCAGTATTTTGAACTGGTTGAATAGGGGTAGGTTGTGCTACTTGAGTAACGCGTTGAATCATCCCACCAAAATTAATTGGTTGGTGACGCAAAGCATCCTCACCCTTGACTGCTCGTTGTGCTAATAAATGCACCTCAGTCAATTGACCAGCAAATTCAGACAAGCTAATCACATGAGCGAAGGCAGGGTTACGGATTCCAACTTGATTTGGAACGTAAAGTTTGACACCAACGCCAAAGACTTCCTGTGCAAGTTCTACAATACCTGGTAAAATAGCATTTCCACCAATCAGAACAATTCCACCTGGAAGATCCAACAAATGTCTTCTTTCCAACTCTTGTTTGATTTGTTCAAAAATGTGTTTAATGCGAGCTGAAATAATCTCTGCTAGGTAGCTTTCTGTAACTTCTACAGGCTCTACTTCACCAATCACTTCAACTTGGAAGGTTTCATTACTGGCAAGTGATGGGTAGGCTTCCCCATAGTTCAATTTCAATCCTTCAGCTAATTTCTGTGAAGTCTTCAAGACTTTAGAGATATCTTTTGTGACATAATCTCCACCTTCTTGAAGAATATTTGTAAACTGGAGTTCTTGGTTACGGATTGTAGCAACAGTTGTTTGACCTGCTCCCATATCAATCACAGTAGCTCCAAATTCACGCTCTCCTTCGTTCAAGACTGAACGAACCAAAGCCAATGGTGAAATAATAATATTTTCAACTTGAACACCTGAGCGCTCAACTGTTTTGCGTAAATTGTGAAGAATAGTACGTGGACCTGTGTAAAGCAAACCACGCATTTCAAGGCGAACACCCATCATGCCACGCGGGTCACGAATACCTTGGAAACCATCTACGATAAATTCTTCAGGAATAAAAGTAATGACTTCACGATCTGGTGTCATGCTCTTTGTCAAGGCTGATTTGACAACATTTTCAACATCTTGATCTGTAATTTCTTTTGTATCAGACGTAACGGGAATCATTCCTTGAGTTGGTTCTACTTGCAAAAGATTTCCAGGCAAACCAACATTCACTGATTTAATTGAAATGCCAGCCTTCTCTTCTGCTTGGGAAATAGCTGACTTGATAGCACTTGCTGCCGCTTCAATATCAACGATAATCCCATCCTTTACACCTTTGCTCTTGGCATTACTTACACCAATTACGTTTAGTTCACCATTTCTAAGCTCGGCAACCAATACCTTAATGGAATTGGTTCCGATATCTAAGCCTGTAAAAAAACCATCTCTAGCCATTACATCGCATCCTCTCTCTTCCAAGTTTCAAACTTCTATTCAATATAGCTAAAATAGGGCATAGCTATTCACAGAATATTATAACACAAAAAATCCAATCGTGCTTAGTTTTTTCCTAAATTTACTTGCTATTTTTTCACTTTTGCTCATCAACTTTTTTATTTTCCAAACAAATTATAAAAAAATCAGATTTATGAAAAAAGAAAGCTCATTTCTAAGCTTTCTTTGCAGTCATTTTTTCTGCTTCTTGTGCTAAAAATAGTTCCAAGATTTTCTTTGTCAACGTAATCGCCGCTGATAAGGCCAGGGAAACGATTAAATAATTAGCTACTAAGCCATGGTCCCCAACCAATGGTGGTTTTGTCAAGAATCCATAATCTCCACCTGTTACTAAATTGACCACAAAAATTAAGGCATTTAGAGCAAAGGTCATGAGAAAAATTCCCTTCACATCCAGCAATCGTGCATCATACTGTCTCAATAGATAAACCAATGAGTTCCCCAAAAGAGCTAGATGCCCAAATATAAAGGACAAAATCGCAATATGTGGGAAATGATAGGCATCTGGCACTGGATAAACAAAGGCTGCTAATGTCCCAAATGTTCCTAGTAATGCAAAATACTGCCTATATTTGGACTGACCAGGAAGCAAGAGCACCACAAACATAGCCATACGGCAATGGTAAAAAGGTAGGCTTTCTGACAGCGGCATATGATTGACCCCATACCAACCATAAAGCAGAATCAACTGAACAGCCTGCAAGGTTTGGAAAAATCGTTGGTAAACCTTCTTTTCACGATAGCGATAGGCTGTATAAAAGGTCAAAGCTAAGAGTGTAAATATACTGACATACCAAAAAAGGTCAAATTTGGGTGGCTCTGTTGCCTGAGTCGTAAAGAAAATATCCCATAAATTCATCTAGTCTTCCTCATGATTCAAAATTTTCCTGCATATTATTATACCATGCTATTTGTCAAAAATGGATTTAGAAATACGTAAATGTTTGACAAAATTACTTGGCTTCATTTTCTAAACTTTCTACCAACTTGGCTAGATTCATAGAGTTAGAGCCTTTGAGCAGGATTTGATCATTAGCTCCAAGGCTTTCTTTAACCTGCTTAACTAGGTCTTCAAATTGGTCTTGGTCTTCTGTTTTCTTGAAGTAGAAAACGTGGCCAATTGGGAACATTTGACTGGCAAGTTGGGCTAATTCAGCAATGTCTTCTCCATAGAAAATCACGGTATTAAGCACATCTGGTGAAAGGCTCAAAATCATCTGATTATGAAGCTGAATAGACTGGTTACCCAGCTCCTTCATATCTGCCAAGACTGCAATTTTCTTGCCACCTTCATTGACTGGAATGGCAGAAAAAGTCTCTAAAATCAGCTTCATAGCAGTTGGATTGGCATTGTAAACATCTGAAAGAATATCTGCTCCATTAGCTGCTTTCTTCCACTCGGTACGGTTACGCGTCAATTCAAGATTTTGAAAAGCTTGACGAATTTGCTCCTCTGAAACTCCTTCTTGCAGGGCAACATAGGATGCAATCATGGCATTGGTGGCATTGTACTTACCAGTTACTGGCAAATCAAGGGCTTGATTTAAGAAATTAGCTTTAAAGGTCAGACTATCCTTACGTTCTACCAGGTCGGTAATTTCCAACTCTGCCCCTTGCCCAAAACGAACTACCTTTTTATCAGTTGGCAAGTAGTTCTCTACAATCGAGTCAGCTGGCGCTAAAAGCAAGGAACCAGGTGCCATCCCGTCTGTAATTTGCATTTTTCCTTTAGCAATCTCATAACGGTCTTTGAAAAAGGCCAAATGGGCTTCTCCAACCAAGGTCACGATGGCTGTTTTTGGACGAGCCAATTCAGACAAGAGATGAATATCTCCCAAGTGATCCTGCCCCATCTCCAAGACCAACTTTTCTGTTCCTTCAGGCATGTGGAGAACTGTGTAGGGAAGGCCAATCTCGTTATTGTAGTTTCCTTGTGTTTTGTAGGTCTTGTAGGTTGTTGATAGCAAGTGAGCTAACATATCCTTGGTCGTCGTCTTGCCATTTGAACCTGTGACAGCAAAGACATCGACTCCCGTTTTTTCTATATAGTAGGCTGCGAGGGTTTGAAAGGCAACCAAAACGTCATCTACTAGAATGTAGGGATGATTTGCGACCTCTTTCTCAGACAGGGTTGCAGCAGCGCCATTTTCAAAAGCTGTTTCGATAAAGTCGTGACCATCACGCGCTCCCTTGAGGGGCACAAACAAGTCCCCTGTAGCAATTAAACGACTGTCAAACTCGGCTTTTTCTAACTGGGTGTCCTCAAAGATGCTGATATCATTTTTAGCTCCGACAACTTGGGCCACTTCATAGATTGTTAATTTCATTTCCACTCCTTTAAAAAGGGTCGAAGTCCGAGAACTCAAGTCACCTTGCAGTGATGGTTCTGGCTCCTACCCTCTCTTTCACTTTTATAGCAAATGCGCTTCGCGCTTGTCAAAGCTTTCCTTAGCAAAGTCAACCAAACGCTCGATTAGTTCTGGATAGCTGATTCCCATATTGTACCAAAGTAGTGGGTACATAGACCACTGGGTGAAACCTGGCATGGTATTGAGCTCGTTTAGGAAAATCTCTCCCTTGTCTGTATAGAAGAAATCACAACGAGAGAGACCGAGGCCACCAATGGCACGGAAAGCTGTTTCTGCATTTTGACGCATGACAGCTACCACATCATCACTGATTTTGGCTGGGATGTCCATAGTAATCTTGTTATCAATATACTTGGCGTCATAGTCGTAGAAGGCAACATCCTTGACAACTTCTCCTGGCAACGTGCTCTTGACATCATAGTTACCCAAGAGACCAACCTCGATTTCACGGGCATTCACCCCTTGCTCAATCAAGACACGACTGTCATATCGGAAGGCAAGTTCCAAAGCTTGGCGAAGTTCCTCTTGATTTTCAGACTTAGAAATACCGACACTAGAACCCATGTTTGATGGTTTTGTGAAAACTGGATAAGTCAATTTTTCTTCCACTTCAGCGATTTTAGCAGTCACATCATCACCTTCGACGATGGCCACATAAGGAACTTGGGCAATCCCGACAGATTCTAAGACACGCTTGGTCGTGATTTTATCCATGGCAAGGCTTGATGACAAGATGTTGCAACCAACATAAGGCATTTTCAAAACTTCCAAGAATCCTTGAACAGAGCCATCCTCTCCCATCGGACCGTGAAGGACTGGAAAGACCACTGCCCCTTCTTCATAGATAGCACTTGGAGCAACTTTCTTATCCCAATCAATAGTTTCATTGGTCATGAGACGGTCCTCTTGACCAGGAGTCTGGCTAAATTCTTGCGTTTTGATAAAGTCACCCGACTGGCTGATGAAGAAAGTCTTGACTGTGAAACGATCGTAGTTGACCGCGCGCATGACACTTTCAGCTGAAAGAACAGAGACTTCACGCTCTGCACTACGCCCACCGTATAAAAGAATAATCGTTTGTTTCATATTATTTGTTCCAATTCTAATAGAATACTCGTTCTTTAGTATATCATATTTGCTTCTTTTTTGAAACTTGAACCTGATGCTGGTGCTCAAGAAATATAAAAAGAGACCGATAAAACAAATATCGGTCTCCTTGATTTTTTATATAAATGAATTGAGTTTGTTAATTTGTCTAAACTTACAACTCTGTTCGATTTTCAATCGCTCGTAAGAGTGTGACTTCATCTGCATACTCGATATCTGCCCCCACAGCGAGACCTCGCGCCAGGCGCGTAACCTTGATCCCAGCTGGCTTGAGCAAGCGTGAAAGATACATGGAAGTCGCTTCCCCATCTGCCGTAGCATTTGTAGCCACAATCACTTCTGAAACCTCACTATCCATCAGACGAGTCATAAGGCTCTTGAGATTGATATCATCTGGACTGATGCCATTCATAGGGGAAATGAGGCCGTGCAGAACATGATAGAGTCCATGGTATTCTTGGATATTCTCCATGGCTGCCACATCGCGACTATCCTCGAGAACTAAAATCGTCGTCTGGTCACGAGTCAGATCGGTACAGATGGAGCAAGGATCGTCATCAGTCAGGCGACCGCAGATGGAACAGTAGGTTAGCTCTCTCTTAGCAGAAAGGAGGTTTTTGGCAAATTCATTGACATCGTCATCAGACATTCCAATAGTATAGAAGGCCAGACGTGTAGCCGTCTTAATCCCGATACCTGGTAACTTAGAATAACTATCAATTAGCTTGGCAATAGGTGTTGGATAAAGCATATATTCCTTTCTAATTCATTGGATGATGTTGGTTATAGAGGTTGATAATATCACGCGCAATGGAAGGTCCGACACCATTTGTAAGATTGGTGTTATGCGGAAAGACCACTGCAACAGCGATTTGAGGATTATCTGATGGGGCATAGGCCACGGCGTTGGTATTGTTAGCTTTTTGACCTCCCGCAACATAACTTTCGGCAGTACCCGTTTTCCCACTAATAGATACAGCTGCACCATTGGAAAAGGCACGACCGGTTGTCAAAGCACTACCACCATGTGAAACTTGATAAAATCCTTGTTGGAGGATGTCTACATCAGACTCAGAAATATTAATTTTATTCATTTCCTTGGTATCAATAGATTGGATTAAGTTTCCTAAACCACCTTGTTCATTATTTCCATAAATCCCCTCGACAATGTGAGGTGCAATCCGAACACCGTTGTTGGCAATAGTTCCAACGTACTGGGCCAATTGCATTGGAGTATAGTTATCAAACTGGCCAAATGCATTGGTAATGTAATTAGCAAAATTATACTCTTTTGGTATAAAACCAGTTGACTCATCTGGAAGGTCAATGCCTGTTGAGGCTCCAAGACCATATTCAGCAAATGTCGCACGAAGTTTCCCCATAGCGGATTCTAAATTGTTAGTTAAAACAAACATATTGGGTTGATAGGTCTGACCCATAATGCCCAAAGCCGTTTGAACCATATAGGTATTAGAAGAATACTCCAAGGATTCCACAGCTGTAATCGGGAATGAACCGTAGGCCTGAGTGTACCAAGAATTAATCGGAGCTGAACCTTGGAAGACAATCGGTTGGTCTGTCAAGGTCTGATTCCCTGATAAGACTCCATTCTCCCAACCAGAGCTGATGGTCGCCGCCTTGACAACAGAACCCGGGACAAAAACATTGGTTACTGTTCCCAAGGAATCAGGTGTTAAATCTCCCGTTTTCAAGTCATGTTTGAGCCCTGACATAGACAAAACTGCACCTGTTTTTGGGTTCAAAGCAACTGCATAAACACCTTCAGAATATCTGGCTCCTCCATTTCCTAACTCAGAATTGAAATAACTCTTAAGCAGATTGTCCACGCTATCTTGGAAGGCCAAATCGATGGTCAGTTTAATATTGTTTCCTTTAGTACCATCTTCGATATTTTCGACACTCTCCATGTTACCATACTTGTCTAGATGGATTTCTTTTACCGAGCGTTTTCCTTGCAAGGTTTCTTCATATTGTTTTTCTAGATAAGAGGTTCCAACACGGTCGTTTAGAGAATAACCCTTTTTAATATAAGCATCTGCTTCTTCAGCTGGTAGACCAGCTTTTTCACTGGATACACTTCCTACTATAGACGAAAGAGAAGTCTCTAGAACTTTTCGATCCCACGAAGTCGAAATACTGATACCAGGTAAATTCTTAGAAGCCGAAGCAATCAAGGCAATCTGTGTATCTGTCAAGGAATCTGTCGCAACGGTTCCTGTCGCAAAATTTTCTACTGCATTGAGTTGGCTAAAGAGGTAAATTTCTTTCTTTTCATCATCCGAGTAGGTAAATTGACTTGGATCTATGCTTTCTACTGTGTTATTGTAAAGTTCATACTCAGATAATTGATTTCCATCAGAATCAAGGCGTTTCTCACGTGGTAAACTTTCCACTGCCTTCTTATAAACATCTTGATCTGCTAGGTAGTAATCTGCCAACTGTCGATCAGTCAATGTTGGAGAAGAAACTCCCACATAGGCTAGCAACTTCTTGGCTGTTTCTTTCAAATCTGCAGCCGTCATCTTGTTGTTCCTTGTAAAAGATACAACTTGCTTAATGGTGTTTTCGACGAGAGGTTTCCCTGTTGCATCGTAGATTTGTCCACGAGCCGAACTAGTTGTCACCTTTGTTTTACTTGCCGATGCTAGTTTTGTCTCATAAAAATCTTTGTTCAAAACCTGCATGTAAAGCAGGCGACCAATGATGGTCATAAAGAGCAAAATAACAATTGAAAACAATAAATTAAGCCGAATCGGAATCGAATGGCTATCAAATTTTCTCATACAAGTCAGTCTCATTTCTATTTAAAATCTCATTCTTCATTGTACCACAAATTGAGAAGAAAATTATGGAAAATGGGAGCACTTTATTTGATTTTTAAAAGAGCTTTTCTTTTTTATTTAATTATCATTATTTTATATGGTATAATAATATCAACCAATAGAAACTTTTGACTTTTAATTTAATATAAATCATACAAAGGAAGCCCATGAACAATCAAGATATTCCCTCTATTATTGATCTCCACTTTGATGAATTAACTGAATTAGAGCAAGAAATTGCTCGCTATTTCTTACAGGTCGATACGATACAGGATGATTTATCATCACAAAATGTCGCTCAGAAACTTCATATTTCCCAGGCGGCTCTAACCCGTTTTGCTAAAAAGTGTGGTTTTACTGGCTATAGAGAATTTATTTTCCAATACCAACATCAAATTGATAACCAAAATCTTCAGCTATCGACCCATAATCCTCTTATACAAGGTGTTCTCAGAAGCTATAGCAATATGCGAGAGCAAACTCAAGAATTAATTAATGAAAATCAAATAGAACGAATAGCTAATATGATAGAAGATGCTGAAAGAGTTTATTTTTTTGGCACTGGAAGCTCTGGCCTTGTCGCTCGTGAGATGAAATTACGCTTTATGCGTTTAGGAGTTGTCTGTGAAGCCATAACCGATCAAGATGGATTTGCTTGGACTACTAGTATCATGGATGACAATTGCTTGGTGCTTGGCTTTTCACTATCTGGAGCCACTCAATCTATTTTGGATAGCTTATTAGACGCTAAAGAAATGGGAGCAAAAACAGTTCTCTTTACCAGTGTACCAAACAAAGAAAACCAACTGTATACTGAAACTGTACTGGTTGCTAGTCACAATCAATCATCCTATATTCAGCGTATCTCCTCTCAACTTCCAATGCTTTTTTGGATTGATTTAATTTATGCTTACTTTTTAGAGATCAATCGAGAAAACAAAGAAAAAATTTTCAATAGCTACTGGGAGAATAAAAAACTTAATGGCTATCGAAGACAAAGAAGAGCTAGAAAATCCTAGTTTGGCAATGCCAAACTAGGATTTTTATTCGTCACTAAACATAACTCATCTAGATCCTGAGTCAGTCATATCTTGACTCGGTCTTAAATAATTTTATGTAATCACTTTTTGAAGGGAGTAAATAAGCAAGCCTGACGATATCCTCAACAATTGTATATAATACGATGTAATCCTTACTCAAGGTCAATCCTCTCGTTTGGTAGTGAGGATCTAATCTCTTACCAAATTTTTCATCGGTATCAAATCCAGCTTGGGGGAAAATTTCCAGCCGATTAATATCTTTTCTAATATTGGCTACTTTTCGTCTCGCAGCCTCTACAGAACCAATTTCCTCTGCTATATACTGATATATTTTATCCAGACTATCCATCACTCTAGGAGAATACAAAATCCTATATTTTTTATAATCCATAGCGTGTCACGACATCCTCATCTGTCAAGTAATTTCCAGCCTCAATCTTGGCATAACTTTCTTGAACTTCTGCTTGTAATTGTCTAAACAAATACTCCTTCTCTAATTCCTCTTCACTAAGTAAATCTACTCCATTTGTTACGACAACATTCTTTAAAAATAATCTGAGTGCTGATGAAAGGGAGAGATTTTGTTCTTTTAACACTTCCATAGCATCATTTACCAATTCTCTATTAGCTTGGAAGGTTACCATTTTACTTGAATTCGCTATAGCCATTTTATATAATTCCTTTATATATTTTCTTTATTATCTCACAATTATAAAGAAAGTCAAGAGAACTTGATTAGAAAATCCTAGTTTGGCAATGCCAAACTAGGATTGTTTTGTCTTGAAATGATAATATGCACCGAGCATACCTGCTGTATTCTGATGATGAGCAAATTCTAATCTCGTCTTATCAGCCAGACTTGGTACCAAAGCATCTTTCAAAGCTTTTCGAATTTTAGGCTTGAGAATAGCTTCTTGTCCCATGATACCACCACCTAGAATAACTACTTCTGGATTGGCCACATAACAAATATTAGCTAGACCTTTTCCTAGATAGTCAACCATGCGGTCGATACCATCCATGCAGAGTTTGTTCCCTTCAGTAGCTTCTTTAAAGATTCTGCGACCATTCCACTGTTCGACTGGATCACCATGTGCTTCTGCTACATAACGAACCAAAGCTGTGGTTGAGGCTAAGTCTTGGAAAGCTCCATCCTGCATGTGTAGATAGCCAACCTCACAGGCAGAGTTACTAAAGCCATGGAAGACTTGACCGTCAATAATTAAACAACCACCAATACCTGTCCCAATGGTTAAACAAAGGGTCACACTTGCTCCCTTACCAGAGCCCGAAACTGCTTCTGCAAGGCCTGCACAGTTGACATCATTTTCAATTTCACAAGGAATATCAAAGCTAGTCTCGATTTCCTTTTTGAACTGTGTACCTGCATAATTTGGAATCTGTGGGCCAGCATAGAAAATCTCACCCTTGTCAGGATCCACCATACCTGCCGAAGAAATGGCAACACCTGCTACAGAATCTTTTTCAAGATAACTAGCTACAATCTGTTTGGTTTTCTCTAAAATATGGGGGCCACCCTTATGTGCCTCTGTCGGTATCTCATGCGATTCAAGAAGTTGCCCCTCTTGATCAACCAAACCATACTTGATGTTAGTTCCACCGATATCAATTGCAATGTAGTTAGTCATAAATACCTCCTTATGAATTAGAGGAAGCGCTCCTTAGTTTCACGAATCAAGGCTGCAGCTGCTTCCACAACTGGACGATCTTCTTCAGTCACTGGTGTCAAAGGTGAACGAACAGATCCAATATTAAGTCCTTCATTGATCTTCAAGACTTCTTTAATGACACCATACATATTTCCATGTGCAGAAGTGAGTTTACCAATGATAGCGTTGATAGCGTATTGTAATTCACGCGCTGTTTCCAAGTCTTTATCCGCAATCAATTGGTTAAGTTTCAAGAAGAGTTCTGGCATAGCACCGTAAGTACCACCGATACCAGCCTTAGCACCCATGAGGCGTCCTCCTAGGAACTGCTCATCTGGACCATTAAAGACGATATGGTCTTCTCCACCAAGGCTAACAAAAGTTTGGATATCTTGAACTGGCATAGAAGAGTTCTTCACACCGATAACACGAGGATTCTTCAACATTTCAGTATAAAGACTTGGAGTCAAAGCAACACCTGCCAATTGAGGAATGTTGTAGATAACATAGTCTGTATTTGGAGCTGCAGAACTAATATCGTTCCAGTATTTGGCAACTGAGTATTCTGGCAAGCGGAAGTAAATTGGTGGAATCGTTGCAATGGCATCTACACCCAAGCTTTCTGCGTGGCGAGCAAGTTCCATACTATCTTTGGTATTGTTGCAAGCAACGTGGGCAATAATAGTTAATTTACCTTTGGCAACTGCCATGACTTCTTCCAAAATCAACTTGCGGTCTTCAACGCTTTGGTAGATACATTCACCAGAAGAACCATTGACATAGAGACCTTGAACACCTTTATCAATGAAGTATTGAACCAAGGCACGCGTACGCTCTGGACTTACTTCTCCTTGATCATCATAACATGCGTAGAAGGCTGGAATGACACCTTCGTATTTTTTTAAATCTGACATAGATTTTCTCCTAAGATTTCTTTTTTTCTGCTAAAAGCAGGATTTATTCTTTACGTGTTTAGTATACACCTTGTAAAAAACGCTTTCAACATCTTGTGTATACTTAGATTTTAGTTTCGATATGAATTTTGAAATGTTTATGGCTTGAAAGTAGTTTCAGAAACAAGCCATCCTATTGGTATTTTGCGAAAATTTTCTCCATCAATCCAGTCTGTAGAAATACCAAGAGCCCAAACCCAAAAAGCAGGAAGGCTGAGCCACCTAAAAGTAAACTGAAGGCGGACAGATAAAGAACCATCACAATGAGAAAGAGAATAACTAACATGAGGAAGAACCAAGGAAAGTTAAAACTTGCCAAGATAAGTCCTTTTTGTAGCACTTCTTTCCAAGTCAAATCATATCGCGCAGCTATGGGATAGCTAGCCAACATCACGATAGTGAGGAAGATAAGAACGCCTAGACAAATAGCTTTTACCATTTGGAAAGGCATAGCTGTCTGCCCCCAGAAGAGATAGAGGTCTAGAAGGCTTAATAAGATGATACCCAACTCAAGCAGACCTAACTGAAGACCTAGCTTCAGATTTTGCTTGAAAGCTCTTAGATAGATTTTAAAGACAGGCACACGTCTGCTCTTCTTAATCTCAAACATAGTCTCGTAGAGACTAATTTTAGCCACTCCAATCGTCACGATGGGCAAACAAGAGACGACAAAAAGAAGATTGGCTGTCACGATATCCAAGACCTTCTCACTAAAACGCATGAGAAAGTTATCTGTATCAAATGCTGCCTTGATAAGGCTTACTCCTTTTTGTGCCATGTTTGCTCCTCCTGATTTTTTAATCAATCAAAATTTTAAAGAGATATTTGCGAACCTTCTTTTCCATCCCTGCGTAGCCATTTGGCTGATGTGATTCTCCTGGGAAGAAAATCGCAAAATTGTGATAACCCAACAAGAGTGGGTAATGTTCATGACAATGCACAAAGCCAATGTCACTCGCTTCGTCGAATGCTACTGCTTCATCTTTGATACGTGAACCGTAACTCGAATATTCATGTCCTTCTACCAGCAAATGCAAGTCTGCATAGTTCTGATGATGTTCAAACTGGTCATTTTCAGCTTGATTGAGGACATTTTCTTGAACAACTAGAAAGACTTTATCTCCATCAATCTCATACTTTCCTAGTTCAAATGAATCTTTACGGTGTTGGTAGAGATAGTCAATGGCCTTGTCTAGATTGGGATGAATCCCTTTGTAAAAGGTAATATTTTTCAAATCGTCAAAAATCATACTGTTTCCTTCGTTTCTGATAGTTAACTAAAATCGTAAATTAAGTTTATAAGTGTCTGACAAAATCTCTAAGGTAAGCAAATACCCAACATTTTGTAGACACTTATAACATCTATATTTCCATAGCATGCCAAGACCACTTCCGCAATCTTGACACACTAGTTTACTTTTCTTAACCTTTGACCGCTCCCATAGTAATACCTTGTGTGAAGGATTTTTGGAAGACTAAGAAGACTGTTACGATTGGCACGGCTGCAAGAGCTGCACCTGCCATAATCAAACCATAGTTGGTTGCCATTTCGGCCTGCATGGTCGCAACCCCAAGTGAGATGGTCAAGTTTTGACGTGAAGTCAACATAACCAACTGCATGAAGTAGTCGTTCCAGGTATTGATGAAGGTGAAGATTGCAAGGGCTGCAAATCCTGGTTTCACAATCGGGAAGGCTACGCTCCAGAAGGTACGAATCTCACCACAACCATCAATTTTAGCTGATTCAAGCAACTCTGTAGGGATATTTTCACTGAATTGTTTCATGAGGAAGACACCAAACGGCCATCCAATCAAAGGCAAGATAACTGCCCAAAGAGTGTCATGAATTCCCATGAAGTTGACGATACGTACCAATGGTACAAGGACAACTTGTTTTGGAAGCGCCATAGCAGCGATAAAGATAGCAAATAGAATGCGTTGACCATAGAAACGTTTTTTAGCCAATACATAACCTGCTAGAGATGAAGTCGCACAGACTAAGAACATAGTTACCAATGAGATAAATACTGAGTTCCACATCCATTGCATAGCAGGGTTTTGTACCATGAGCTGTTGGAAGTTTTCCATGGTTGGCATTTTAGGGAACCACTGAGGAGGAATAACGATTGTATCAGGTTGTGATTTGAATGCCCCTGTCAAAATCCAGTAGAATGGAAAGATGAACAGCACAGTCAACAAGAGCAAAATGATTGTTGAAATAACAGTAAAGGCTGTTAATGGTTTTTTTTCTGTAGATTGCATAGCTGTCTCCTTTCTTTAGTATTCTACGTCGTTTCCGAGTGCTTTAAATTGAACAAAGCTTACGATAGCAATCATGACTGCCAAGAAGACACCAATTGTGTTGGCATAACCATATTCTGTCAATTGGAAGGCTTTTTCGTACAGGTAGTACATCAAGGTACTTGTTGAGTAGTTTGGCCCACCAGATGTCAAAAGCTGAATCAAGGCGAAAACTTGGAATGAGTTGATTGTTGTGATGATTGCGATATAAAGAGTTGTTGGAAGAAGGCTTGGCCATTTAATCTTCCAAAAAACTTGAAATTCAGTTGCACCGTCTACACGAGCCGCTTCAACCAGTGAATTGTCAATATTCCCCATAGCAGCTATGTAGAGGATGATTGGTTGACCAACTGAAGTTGTCAAGAGGATAATCATAATTGCCAGCAATGCCCAGTGTTTGTCTCCCAGCCATGAAATATTTTGAGTAATAATATGGCTTGATTTAAGCACAAAGTTCAAGATACCTGATAGTGGGTCATAGATCCATTTCCATACAACCGTTACGGCAACACTACCTGTTACGACAGGAAGGAAAAAGACAAAACGGTAGAAGGATCTGGCAATAGCATTTTGATGGTAGGTTTGCGACGCCACAAAGAGCGAAAAGAGAACAACAATCGGTACAGATCCAACAACCAAAATAACGGTGTTAATCAGAGATTTTGTAAAGACAGGATCTTTAAACATACGGATATAGTTATCTAAGCCCACAAATTCAAAACTAGTCATAGAGTAGTTAAAGAAACTTGTGATAAAGCCCATAATCATTGGTACTAAAACGAAGACAATGAAGAAGAATAAAACTGGCGCTAGGAAAGCATAAGAAATAATAGTTTCTCTCATACGAATTTTATTAACTTTCACTATCGGCACCTCTCTTTCCTTTTCTTTTTTATTGATAATTTCCTAAGAGAATGATGATTTACCTTTTAAATAAAAGCCCCCTTTTCTTACACAAGCGTGCAAAGGGAAAAGGGGCTACAAAATCTAGTTTAGGGTTTATTGTTTAGTAGCTTTTTTGATAGTTTCGTTTGCTTTTTCAGTAAATGCCTTCAATGCATCAGCTGGTTTTTGATCGCCATTTGAAACTGATTGCAACATTGGGAACCATAGAGTTCTCATTTCTGCAAAACCATCAATTGTATTGTAGTATGGAGAATAGTACTTAGTCCAAGCACCGATTGTTTCCATACGTTTGTCATCATAGAGTTTACCAAATGATGTACGAACTGGGAATGCTCCTGTACGAACAACATCTTTTGGACCCCATTCTTTATCATCTGCGATGAATTGAACAAATTTCTTAGAAGCAGCAACTTTCTTGTCGTCCTTGTTGTTGAATACTGCAAATCCATTTACAAGGTACTCAAGAGCTGGTTTACCAGAATCAGATGGGAATGGTACTTCTACTACTTCTACTTTACTTGCTTCCAAGAGTTTACCTTGGATACCATTTTGAGCTGGTGCCCAAAGGATTGTGTAAGATGTTTGACCGTTAGCAAAGTTTTGGATGTCTGCACCACCATCAAATTGTGAACCATTGTTCAACAAACCATCTTTAATCCAGCTAGCTGCTTTTTCAAGACCTTTAACGAATTTAGGATCATCAGTTGTATACTTAGTAACATCTTTATCTGTTACAGAAGCTCCGTAAAGGTTTGCTACAAAGGCACGTGTTCCTTGGTCTCCCCCTTGACCTGAACTGAATAATGAACCTGGTGTATAGCCTTTAGCTTTGAGTGCTTTCAATACTTTTTCAAAGTCGTCTGTTGTCCAGCCTTCTTTTACAAGATTCGCAACTCCAGCTTCTTCCAACATTTTCTTGTTCATAGCCATGTAGAATGGTGCTGAACTGATTGGATACATATAAGCTTTATCGCCAGCTTTACTTGCTTTTACAATATTTTCATTGTTGACGTCTTTAACAAAGTCATCTGTGAAGAGGTCATTCAAGTCAGCCAATTTACCATTTTTACCATATTGGATGATACGTCCTGGTGCGTCAAATAGGACGTCAGGAGCTGTACCTGCTTCGATAGCTGTAGTGATCTTTTCTGGACCTGACTTAAAGTCGATGGTTTCCAATTTCACTTTTACATCTGGGTTTGCTTTTTCAAAGGCTTCGATAATAGATTTTTCATAAGTTCCAACACCGTCACCAGTTTTTTCTTGAGTGAAGACTGGGAATGCCCACCAAGTGATTTCTGTTTTTCCGCTATCTCCACCAGATTTTCCAGCATCTTTACTTCCGCCAGAATTTCCACAAGCAGCAAGACCAAGAATTGCAGCACCTGCAAGTACTGTACAAGCTAGTTTTCTAAATTTCATTTGTATTCTCCTTTTAATAAATGTTTCCAAATTGACAACGAGTGATTTATAAATGTATGCGATTTCATTTTTCAGCTATTCCACCACTCTCCTCTGTTTTTAGATTGTGTTATTTGAGACCAGCAACAAAGCGTTCCGTAATCTCTTTTGGTCTAGTAATAGCGCCACCAACAACAATACCTCGCACTCCATATCCTAGGATTTGTTTGGCTTGTTCTGGTGTATGAATTTTCCCTTCAGCGATGACATCTACACCCGCATCACAGAGTTTTTTGATTAGTTCAAAATCTGGACCGTCTACCTTTGGACTGTAAGATGTGTAGCCTGATAAGGTTGTTCCAACGAAGTCAATTCCTGCTTCTACAGCTGCTAGCCCTTCTTCGAAGGTACTTGTGTCAGCCATCAAGAGCTGGTTAGGATATTTTTCTTTGACCTGACGAATAAACTCCTGAATCTCTAAACCATCGTAGCGTTCGCGTTTAGTACAGTCTAGAGCAATCACTTCAATATCTAGTTCTGCTAGTTCATCAACTTCTTTCATAGTAGCAGTGATGAAGGGTTCTTGAGGTGGATAATCTCGTTTGATAATCCCGATAATCGGAAGTTTTGTAACCTCCTTTATTTCTTTGATATCACGAACACTGTTTGCTCGGATACCGACTGCTCCACCTTGCTCAGCCGCTTTGACCAGCAAGGGGATGACTCCTCCCGCTTCTGTATAAAGCGGTTCGTGAGGAAGGGCCTGACAAGAAACAATGATTCCATCTTTGATTTGTGCAATCAAGGCTTCTTTAGTAATCTGTGGCATCCTTTTTCCTCCTTTTCCTTTTTTCTTATGAGACAATTATATACTATTTTTAAAGCGCTTTCAATAGGTTGTTCTATGATAGATTGCAGTTTTAAAAAGAAAGCAAGTCAAACACCCCCTTTAAAAGTACTTTCAAAGGGGTGCTTGACTTATTATAAGAGAATACCGATATTTATTTTACTATCTCAGATAGCTTCACTTTGCGATCTTCAAACATAGACTGGGTACAAGCATCTGCAGTAGCAATTGCTTCTAGAGCGGCCTCACCTGTCAATAGTTTGGCAAATTCTTCTGATACTGGAGCTCCTTGCATAATCTCATGCAGATAGCGCATTTCTTTATCAATAACTGATGACAACCATAATGGAGTACGTTTACCTGGTTTACCATAAGCAATTGCCCCATCCATTTCTGTACTATGATAGATACGAGTACGATCATCATCTTCTTCTTGCGATTCATGAATCAAGAAATAACTTTCTTGTCCATCTAGCTTAAGAGTTCCTTTACAGTTGTAAAAGAATCCTAAAAACCAGCCTAAAATCCTAGATAATTTTTAGGATTCTAGACTGGTTTATTTTATATGAACATAAAAATTCAAACAGACACGATAAACAAAATTAACTGTCTTTTCGCTTATAAGAAATCAGTGCTCCAAGGAACACTCCTACGAAACCAAATAAGATTGTTAGTGATGAAGTAGACTCACCTGTATTTGGTAACATAGTTTGTTCATTGTTACTTACTTTATTCTCTGATTGGTTGGATCCTGAGTTTCCATTTGTAGATAACAATTTAGGTGAAGGTGAAATCTCCTCCTCTTTTTTATCTTTTGTAGGATTATCAAGTGCTAGATTATTGACAGAAAGTCGGAAAGTCATAGCATAAATACTAAAGTGGTTGGTCTCAAAAATAATCTTTCCATTTTCTTGCGTGAATTCAAGAGGATGGAGATTTCCTTCTGGATCCACATAATAAACATTTTCAACAGACTGATCTGTAGCAAAAGTAACAAGGACTTTTCCTTCAGGTTGAACATATCTACCATTTGCATCCTTCAATTTGATATCAAATGCTTTATAGTTTAATGAATCGAAACCGCTAACTTTTACTTCCTCTATTTGTACAGTTTTAACATTTTTCAAAACTTCATCTGAAGCTTGAACTTGAACACTTCCTGCTTCATTTTTGAAAATACGTTGTGAACTAGTTAGAGCTGGGATAACTTGATTAGAGTTTGCTTCATTTGCACCTTCTCTATTCTCTACTTGCTTATCAATGGATTTCACTACTGAATCGCCTGCTGCAGCTAATAATCCTGTATAATCTTCTATATCATGAACTGCACTAACTACTGCATTTACTCCTCCCCGATAATCCTCTTTTTCCTCAAGAAGAGCCAGTACTGAGTTAACTCCACCTCTAAACTCAGGGTGCTCTACTATTGGTGCTGATTCTTCACCTACTGTAGATAGAACACCTTTATATTCTGGAAGTTCTGTAACAAGAGACGCACCATTTACTCCGCCTGTGAAGTCAGAGTTCTCTACTCTTGGTGCTACCTCTTCACCTACTGTAGATAGAACACCTTTGTATTCTGGAAGTTCTGTAACAAGAGACGCGCCTTTTACTCCGCCTGTGAAGTCAGAGTTCTCCACTATTGGTGCTGGTTCTTCACCTACTGTTGATACAAGACCTTCATATTCTGGAAGTTCTGTAACAAGAGACTCGCCTTTTACGCCGCCTGTGAAGTCAGAGTTCTCTACTTTTGGGGCTGATTCTTCACCTACTGTTGATAGAGCACCTTTGTATTCCGGAATTTCTGTAACAAGAGACGCGCCATTTACTCCGCCTGTGAAGTCAGATGTTTCTACTGTCGGTGTTACTTCCTCACCAGATGTACCCAAGTCACCTGTATAATCTTTGATATCATAAGTTGCACTCTCCACAGCATTTATTCCGCCAGGAATTCCTGCTCCAGCAAGGTTGACTGTCAAATTGTGTATACTTTCAATACCACCGTCAGCTATACCGGTAATTTCCTGACCGACATCTTTCTTATTTGCTGCAAATAAAAGGGTTTTTGAATCATACTGAGTCATAAAGACGGCTGTACTTCCATTCGCTAATCGCAAAGTAGGGGCTTGGTTTACCAAAACTTCTGAATCAAACTCAAGACCAATAACACCTTTCCTCATTTCAATGATTTGGTTTACCCTTGCTTCTGTTGGGGAAAGAAAATCTTTGCTCACAAAATCCCAATTGAATTTTTTATACGATAAGGTATAGTAGTTTTGACCATTTTCCCTGTGTTCGTATAACAAACCATACTCACCGTTCCCCAATTCTTGCAGTGAATTATAAGCAAATTCCCCACCTTGAATCAGATTATGTTTCAACCAAGTCAACTCGCCATTCTTTTCAACACGTGCCAAATGAACCAAACCATCTTTTCGTTCACGTCCTGGTCCAGCAGCATTGCTAAGAAGAACATACTCTTTTCCATCATGCATCGTATGAATAGCTGACATTTGAACGTAGACATCTTTCACTTCTGGATAACGTTTGATTGTTTTCTCCCAAGTAACTCCACCATCTTTACTAGTAGCAACCTGAAGATCTCCAGTTAAACCACGCATGAAGAGTTTGACATCGCCATTATTTAATTGGAGAACAGTTGATTCTGTATTTTGTGCACCACCATTATTCATCGTAGATGAATGAATAACTCCATTTCCTACAGGTCGATTATCATTCGGTGCTTCTCCAGCATGCCAAGTTACTCCATGATCATCTGAGTAAATCAAACGAGAAGATTGAGAGCCACCTAAATGCGAAATATTGTTTGTGGTGTAGGCAGGCACTAATATACGCCCCTTATGCTCACCTGTACGTAATACAATACCCGTTCCAGGACCTGTTCCAAGGAATTTCATCCAATCTTGACGAATACCTGGTGTAATATCTTTCGGTGCAGACCAAGTCTGTCCATCATCATCACTATAAGACATCCACAAATAGCTAGTATTGGCTACTCTAAATGGATTTTTATCACTTGACTTAAAGTAGATATTTCCAACCAGTTCTTTATCTTTATATAGATTTCCTTTATCTCTATATCCAGCCTCTGTCGGATTTACTACAACTCGATAGTTTGTTTTTTGGTTTTGTGAATTGAAAATGTCCCCATTCTCTCTTAGAGTATAATGTTCTGTCTCGCCTTGCTTGTAGAGGATCTGATAGGTTTTATCTCCTATCTGTTCATAAGCCTTTTCTGGGTGATCTGGCATACCAAAAACTGCTCGCCCTTCTGGGAACATATCATAAACTGAAAAAATTCGTTTGGTTGTTGGATCTTGAACCAAAACCATATCAATATTAAGGGGCGATGGTGCAGCTGCATCCTTGGCTTCTGGATTGTCACGAAGGTTAGAAATTGTAATTTTTTCTCCCCAAGTCTGTCCGTTATCTTGACTGCGGCGGACTACCATACCGATATCACCATAGTCAAGATGATGTAAACGACGTTCATCTCCAGCAGCAAGCAAGGTTCCCTTATCCGTTTTCAGCAAAGCTGGGATTCGATAACTCTTGATTCCCTCTTTATTGACCTTTCCATTGACTCCACTTTCAAAAATATCTTTTTTATCAGTAACTTGAGCACCTTCAGGTAATGTTTTAACTAAATCTGCCCGCTCAAACAACTGACTACGTGTTTTAACTTCTTCAGGCGTCAAGGCACGATTATATACAGTCAGATTACGAACCTGAAGATTTGATCCCCACATTGTTTGGTTCGCTCTTTTAGTAGCTCCAATCTGAACCTTATTAACATCTGGCATATCTTGAATAAAACGACCAGATTTCGTATTCGTTCTAGATAATACACCATTTACATATAGACGAACTTGTCCATTTGGTTGGTCTGCTTTTGGTCTTTCCACTGTGAAAGTAACCGAATTCCATTGACCCGGTTTTACTTTAAGTGGTGCATCTGAGTAACTTCCGTAAAATTGACTTCCATCCGTTCCGCGAGCTTCTACCATTGCAGTACCTTTATTAACAGACATACTGAAATATTCGTCTCTTTTCTTATCACTTGATACAGAGAAAAGATTATAGAATTGCGGAGCGTTACCATCAGGTTTAAACTCCATATGAATAGTCGCATTTTGAAGATGTTTCAACTTATCTAAGGCTTCTGCCAAGTCAACCCTTTGCCCATTTTCAGCATTCGTAGCAAGGTCTTCTTTTTCAAATACAGTTTTAACATTCTTCAAGTCTCTAGCAAAGTAATCACGCGGAGGAAGCACAACGTTATCTGCACTTTCAGTTTCTTCTGGAAGATTCTCTGTTTTGTCTCCTCTTCCTGCATTGGGCTCTGCTGGAACATTTTCAGAATTTCCTCCTTGGTTAGTAGGTTTCTCTTCTTTCAAGCTTTCCTTGTTAATTTCAACTCCATTGTCAGTTGCTGAAGCCAACTTTTCAGCTAGTTCCTTATCCAAATCCTGTTTAGGTGATGCTACTTCTTTATCTTTCACATAAACTGGGGCTTTTGGTTGACCTTCAATATAGGAACGAACCCAATCTAATTGTTCTTTTGATAAAACTAAACCACCACTACGATTATCAACCACTCCATTTTGATGAACGCCGATTAGAACACCTTTATCATTGTATAGTCCACCACCAGATGCTCCAGGTTTCGTACCTCCATAGCTAATCCCCTCTATACCAGAACCAAAATCAGTAGTTCCTACTACTTTACTATCTAAAACTGGACTTAGCTTGTTATCTGGGAAACCATAAACCGAAACTGTACTTCCTTCTGCAACTTTTGCAGATTGCTTCACGACTTCTACAGGAGTTACTCCTTTTACTGCTTCTTTTAATCGAACGAGAGCTAAGTCATTTTTAAAGCCAAAAACAGACTCTGCTTTGTTCCAATAAGCAATCTCTTCATCAGAAAAATTGATAGAAGTTCCATTTGGTAACGTAACTTTGTAAACTGTATTCTCTTTTCCTGATTTTGTAACAACCTTAGAACCATTAACTGTTAAAAAGTTATGTGCTACAGTTAATAACAAATTAGGGGCAATTAGGGTTGCCGAACCTGTTCCATCAGGTGTTAAGATATGTGTAGTGGCTTGGAAGTTTTGTTTACCATTTGGAGCATTTTTTACTGTCTCACTTGTTTTTGGTAAATTCGCAGTTCCACTTAAATCAACTTTCCCAACCTCTGTACGAGCAAAATCAGTTTTTGGAGATACTGAATCTAACACAGCTTTAATGACTGTATTTCCTAGAGCTACTTTACTTACATAATCACCAGACCAACTAGTATCCGTAACTAACTTGTTGATAGGAAGATTATTATAAGACACTATCTTAGCATTCGGAGAATCACCTACTACTCGATTAAAGTCTGAATCTTGTCGTAAATTAAATACGATTGGTGAGTCAACTTCTCCTGTTTGCACCACCTTATCTGCAATCAAGCGATTGCCCTTCACATCTTCCATACGAAGAAGAACTCGACCTTTTTCAACTCCACTTAATAAGGTTGCTTGACCTCTATCATTGAAACGATAGCGCGCACCATCAATTTCTTTTTCAACATTCTTTAGAGCTTTATGATTTTCGTCATAATAGTAGCGAACCGTTCCATCTAGGTACCAACCCGTGATTGCATATCTATCCACCATAGAACGAATCCACTCTTTATGCTTTTCCGTAAAGATAGTACCACCACCGATACGATTTGCTTCTACTTCACTAGCAGTATTCGTTCCGTGTTGATGGATACCAACTACTTCTCCTTTATCATTAAATAAAGGAGCACCTGAAAAACCACCTAAAGCAGACGTATGGTAAGTAACAGCACCATTTTCTTTATTAAGAGTACTTACTTTCCCTTCAACTTCATAAGGTTTTCCATCTTTTAGTCGATTTCTGTTTTCTTCACTTAGATTAGAGGTTGAAAAATCGTTGGGATAGCCAACCATTCGAATCGAATCACCTGTAGCTACCTCAGTCTTACTTAGCTCTCTTGGTGAATCCTCTCCATTGGTCATTGCTTCGACAGTTTTCTTAGTTACAACAACTGCCAAGTCATTACCGTAAGACTTTCCAAAATCCTTTTCATTATATGCATGAATAGACTCTTTAGCTACAGCTTCAGTACTACCTGACGTAGGAACTTTATTTATTTTCTCCGTATCTGAATTCATCACGATATAACTTTTAGCAGAATCACCGCCACGTAAAACCGCAGAGCCATCTTCAGTTTTTTTATCGTAGTAGTTATGAGCAACAGTCACCATCACATTTGGTGCAACAAATACTCCGCTACCTGATGCTGTTTGTTGACCACTATTACCACTATCATAGGTGGTATAAGTCATCGCTACACCATTAGCAGCATCGCTATGAACTTCCACATCTTTTATATCGTTGCCACCCTGAATAACATCAGCATAAACAACTCCACCGCCAATAACTGGTAACTCTGGTGCAGCTAAACCAAGCACTGCGGATAATGTCAAGCAACCAACCAAACCATAAGCTTTGGATTTACGGAATTTTCCTAAACCTTTTAAACGTATAAACATATATTACCTCACTTTAACTTTCAAAGTTAATTTGTGCATGTTAATTCCAAGCAACTTAATAAGTCCTGTAGCTTCATCCTCCTTCCTACTACACGACTCTCAATATATAATCTGTTTTTAATATATATTATTTCTTTAAGTTTTAGACTTACTCTTACAGTATAACATGATCTGTAATCGCTTGCAATTATTGGATATGAATTTTATTTATCAAATTATTTTGAAACATAAAAAGAATGGCATTTCGAGATATAGATATATATAATTTGATATATGTTCTTGCTTATAGAGAGATTTGAGTTGAATAACTATTAAGAACTTCCCATACAATTCTAGCCATATAATAAACAATAATTTGTAAATAAGTGAAAACTCCTCCTATAGTTTCTAGTGAATTTTGTTGTTCACTGTCTGCTATAAGAGGAGTATATCAGAAAGCTAATAGGCTCTCTCATTCATTATTTTATATACTTAAAAGGAATCTCACTACCACAAAGCCAGTTGTAGACTTGGTCATTGACAAAGACATTCATGGCTTCATGAGCATACTCTGGCATGATACGATAGGCCTTGTCGCAGGTCAGACGATTGTAAATCGCAAACTGGGTAATAGGATAGCAAACATCATCGTCCAAGCCCGTAATCATCTTAACCTCACCCTTGATACGATGGGCAAGATTTTTCACATCGATATAGGCCAGGGTCACCATGATCTCCTCCTCAGTTTCATGGAAGGGATCGTGAAACTTGAAATAACGGAACAGTTCGTCATAGGCCTCACTGGTATTGCCAATCTCAAGAACTCGTCTGAAGTCTGACAAGAAAGGATAAATGGCAACTGTTTTCTGAATTCGAGGATTGAGTGCTGCTGCAACCAAAGCTAAAGCCCCTCCTTGCGAGGCACCATAGCTAGAAAGACGCTTCTCATCTACCTGAGGCAGATTGGCAACAATTTCGATCAACTGGTAAATATCTAGATAAACATCCTTATAAAAGAGATGCTCCCGACCTTCCACAGCCCCACGGATGATATGTCCTTTAACTGTATTTCCTAAAGGAGAACGCAAGCCGTCTTGTGAATAGCCCGACTGGCCTCGAACGTCCATGGAAACAACACCGTAACCAGCTACGGTGAAGGCCAGCATGTCGGCCCAGTCCCAGCCACGCCCCATATAACCATGGAAATGGAAAATTATTGGAACTTTACCCTCACTCTTTGGAAGAACGACACGCGCATAGACCTTACCTTCATTGGTTCCTTCAAAGGTTAATTCATAGCATTTTACTTGAGGAATGTGAAAATCTCTTTCCTCCAACTGATAGGCTGGAAGATTGGAAACCTTTTTCACTTCCTCATCCCAGAAAGCATCAAAGTCTTCTGGAACCTCATCCCGTCCTCTATAAGTCTTGATTTCTTCTAACAAAGCTGGATTTTTCATAGCATGCTCCTTTTATTTTGTAATCGCTATCACAACTGTAGCATATCTGTGTAATCAATGCAAGAAAGAAGGGTAAATAGAAAGAGATTTTAGATTCTTTATTTTTGGGATGATGAACTGAAAGTAGTTTCAAAAATAAAAAAGAGCATTTCCGCTCTTTTTCTCCTGTTCAATCTTATTTTATTACTTCTTTCTTTTGGAAAGTGGTTTAGTAATTTACTTTAATCGTTACTGTCATGTGAGAGTCCTCGTTTCTTTTTGATGACTCTAGTATAAGGGCCAAACCTGAAAGCTAGCTTAATACTCTTCGAAAATCTCTTCAAACCACGTCAGCGTCGCCTTACCGTAGGTATGGTTACTGACTTCGTCAGTTCTATCCACAACCTCAAAACACTGTTTTGAGCAGCCTGTGGCTAGCTTCCTAGTTTGCTCTTTGATTTTCATTGAGTATAAGATTTCCTTAGAGAAAGCTTAATCTAGATGTTCTTTCTTTTCCAGATGAAGGGCAATCATGCGCCATTCTGGATCCTCTTGCCAGCCTTCAATAGAACTAATGTAGCTAGCAACCTTTCTGGCTTCTTCTAAAATCGGAAAATCTTCGATAATATCAGCTACTTGGAACTCTGGAAGACCTGACTGTCTGGTTCCAAAAATCTCACCAGAACCACGCATTTTCAAGTCTTCCTCCGCAAGGACAAATCCATTGATGGTTTCTGTCATGATGCGCATGCGGTCTTTCCCAGAATCCGTCTTAGGATTGGCAACGAGAACAGCATAGGACTGCTTGTCCCCCCTACCGACACGACCTCTGAGCTGGTGAAGTTGGCTGAGACCGAACCGATCCGCATCCATGATAATCATAACTGTCGCATTGGGAACATTGACCCCAACCTCAATAACTGTCGTCGAAACCAGAATATCCGTCTTTCTCTCCTTGAAATCCTGCATAATCTGATCTTTTTCATCACTCTTCATCTTACCATGTAAAAGAGCTACCTCTGCCTTGCCTGCAAAATGAGCCGTCAATTCCTCTGATAAGGCAATGGCATTTTTTAAGTCCAGAGCTTCTGATTCTTCTATCAGAGGAGAGATGACATAGGCTTGAGAACCTTTTTGAATTTCCCCCTCTAACCAAGTCAAGACCTGAGGTAGTTGCTCATGTTTGATCCAGCGTGTCACAATGGGTTTCCGACCTGCAGGCATCTGGTCGATAATGGAAACATCCATATCGCCAAAGGCTGTGATGGCCAGCGTCCGTGGAATGGGCGTCGCCGTCATCATGAGAACGTCAGGATTGTCCCCTTTTTCCCTTAGAATACGCCTTTGCCCCACACCAAAACGGTGCTGCTCATCGATGATAATTAAGCCAAGGCGAGCATAATTCACCCCATCCTGAATCAGGGCATGAGTTCCGATAATCAAATCAGCCTCACCCTTAGCAATAGTCTCCAAGACTTCTCTTTTTTCTGCAGCTTTCAAGGAACCTGTCAAGAGAGCCAGTTTCAAGTCTGGAAAAAGGTTCTGTAAACTCTCAAAGTGTTGCTCTGCAAGGATTTCTGTTGGCACCATGAGGGCTGCCTGATAACCTGCTGTCACCGCCGCAAACATGGCCAAGCCAGCGACTACCGTTTTTCCGCTCCCCACATCCCCTTGTAGGAGACGATTCATGTGGTGATCCGACTTCATGTCAGTTAAAATTTCCTGCAAACTCTTTTCCTGAGCTGGGGTCAGGGCAAAAGGCAGACTTTCTTTAACAGCCGTCACTTTTTCCTGAGACCAATTCAGAACCAAACCGCTTCCCTGAACTCTATTTTCAGACTTGAGGGTCTGCAATTGCATTTGGAAATAAAAGAGTTCCTCAAACTTGATACGGCGAAGGGCCTGCTTGTATTCTGCCAAATCCTTGGGGAAATGCATAGCTCGGACTGCCTGACAACGGGACATGAGTTTGTATTTGTCCAGCAAGGACTGGGGAAGATTTTCTTCTATCAAGAGGTCTAGTCCCTGATCAAAGGCTGTCTTGATAACCTTGACCAGACTGGCCTGACTGATTCCCTGAGCCAAGCGATAGACAGGCTGGAGGTCATCTTCCACCTGAGCCAGGACCTTCATTCCAGTCAGACTAGCCTTGGCACGATCCCATTTTCCAAAGACGGCAAGAGTTGCTCCCAACTCTATCTTATCAGCTAGATAGGGCTGGTTAAAAAAATTCACCGCAAAAACGACTTCTCCCTGCTTGAGGCTAAAACGCAGGCGATTGCGCTTGAAACCATAATACTGGACACTGGCAGGAGTCACAACTTGACCAGAAAGAACCGCCTTTTCACCGTCTTCCAGTTCCAGCACCTGCTTGGTCTTGAAATCTTCATAACGGAAAGGAAAGTAGAGCAAGAGGTCTTGCAAATTTTCAATTCCTAGTTTGGCGTATTTTTCTGCTGATTTTGGTCCCACACCAGGTAAGACATGCAAGGGTTGATGTAGATTCATGCTCCACTCCTTTCTTTTTTAATAATATTCTCTCGGAATGCGGTCGCTGAGAAGACAAACCACCTCATAGTTAATAGTCCCACGGTAGGTCGCTACCTGAGTAGCTGTGATCTCCTTGCCTCCGTTGGAACCAATTAAGGTTACCTTTGTTCCTAAGGGATAAAGCTTAGGCAGACGAATGGTGATTTGGTCCATAGATACTCGTCCAACGATTGGGCAAGCTTGGCCATCTACCAAGACAGAAAAATTCTGCATGTCTCGTGTCCAACCATCCGCATAGCCGATCGGCACGGTCGCGATGACTTGCTCGCTATCCGCTTGATAGGTGGCTCCGTAGCCCATGCAAGCTCCAGCTGGAACTGTCTTGACATGGACTAGAGCGGACTCCAAGGTCAAGGCTGGTGTCAGGTCATAAGGCAAAGCCAAAACCTCTCCACTAGGATTGAGGCCATACATGGCATCTCCCATACGAACCGCATTGAAAATAGTCTCTGCATGCCAAAGAGTCGTTGCAGAATTGCTAGCATGAACCAAGTTTGGAAGACCTTTCATACTGGCCAAAATGGTTTTAAACCGTTCCAACTGGGCATTAAAATAAGTATCTGATGCTTCATCTGCAGTAGCAAAGTGGGTAAAAATCCCTTCAACACGAGCACCATGTTGTCTGAGCAAGTCTTGAGCCTGCTCAGCTTCACTAGCCTCTCGAAAACCAATCCGTCCCATTCCTGAATCAATCTTGAGGTGGACTGTCAAACCAGCTAAATCAGCTTCCTTAACTAAGAGTGCTTGAATCCACTCCAGCCCAGCCACTGTCAAGGTGATGTCATATTCTTTAGCAAGAGCAACAACTTCGATTTCAGAAACTCCTAAAATAAGGATTTTCTTGCTGAGTCCAGCTTGTCTGAGTTCAATGGCTTCATCAATATTGGAAACGCAAAAGCCATCAACATCATCTTGAATCGCCTTGGCAACGGCAACAGCTCCATGCCCATAAGCATTGGCCTTGACCACAGCCCACTTGAGCGTTCCTTGAGGGATATGAGCCCCCATTTGCTGAATATTTTGTCGAATAGCTCCCAGATGAATTAGAGCCTTGGTTGGTCTATGTGGACTAGCTTTCATGATTTTCCTCCAAAATGACACTGGCTGTCACAAACTGATCGGTATGGCTGATAGACAGCCAAATCTTTCCTAAAAATGGTGCCTGACTAAAATAAGGCGCCCCGCGTTCATTATTCAAGACTTCCAAATCCTGAAAACCGATTTTTCCAATACCCGTTCCCATAGCCTTGGAAAAGGCCTCCTTAGCCGACCAGCGACCAGCTAAATATTCTATTTGCCTGCGCCCTTTGAGACTGGTGAAGCGCTCCATTTCCTTAGCGGTCAGAACGCGCTTGGCAAAGCCTTCATGTCGTGTAACTGCGCTTTCTATCGAAGCCAATTCTTCGATGTCAATTCCGTGTCCAACTATCATTCTCATCAAAAGGAGTTGAGATTCCCCAACTCCATCCTTTTCACTTATTTTGTCAAGGTAGCATAAATCTCTTCTACCAAAGCCTCTGTGTTCTCCCAACCTAGGCAAGGATCGGTAATGGAACAACCAAAGACCTCTGGTTGATTTTGACGACCATCTGCTAGGTAAGATTCAATCATAAAGCCTCGAACTATCTTTTTAATCTTCTCATTCCAATCACGATTTTGCAAGGTCTTACGAACCACTCGAATCTGCTCCATATATTGCTTGCCTGAGTTATCATGGTTGGTATCAATGAGGATAAAGGGATTTTCAAGTCCCAGGGCTTCATAGCGTTCAATGGCATTTAGCAAAGTTTCATAGTAAAAGTTAGGCTCGTTTTTCCCATATTCATTAACTGCACCACGAAGGATGACATGGGCCAAGGGATTTCCTGAAGTCTCAACTTCTTGGCCATGAAAGAGGAAGGTTTGTTTGTTTTGAGCAGCATAGATACCGTTAAACATGACTCCAAGATTTCCTGAGGTTGGATTTTTCATCCCTACTGGTGCATCAATTCCTGAAGCCACAAAGCGGTGCTCTTGGTCTTCTACAGAACGAGCCCCAACAGCATGGTAGCTGACCAAATCATCTACCAAGACCAAATTTGACGGATAAAGCATCTCATCTGCCGTTGTCAAACCAGTCTCTGTAATCACGCGGTAGTGCAACTGGCGCACAGCCTGCAAGCCATTAATTAAACTTGGAGCCTTAGAAGTATCTGGCTGGTGTACCAAGCCTTTATAGCCGTCTCCGTTGGTACGAGGTTTAGCTGTATAAACACGCATAACCATGAAAATCTTGTCCGCCACCTTCTTTTGCAAGGCAGATAAACGGCGGGCATATTCCAAGACAGCCTCTTCATTGTCAGAAGAGCAAGGACCAATCACCAAAAGGATACGGTCATCTTCTCCTGAAATGATGTCTGCCAATTCTCTATCACGACGCTCCTTTAGTCGCAAGGCTTCCGCAGACAATTGGGTTTCTGCCTTGATTGCTTCAATATCGATTTCTTGACCTTTTTCAATAAATGCCATACTATTCTCCTAGCGTTTGGTAGATTTCTCTGACAAGGGCTTCTGTATTTTCCCAGCCCAGGCAAGGGTCTGTGATCGACTTGCCAAATACTTCTGGTTCGTTTTGACGGCCGTCTTCTAGATAAGACTCAATCATAAAGCCACGAACATACTGCTTGATTTTTTCATTCCAATCACGGTTAATCAAGGTCTGGCGGACAATTCGAATCTGGTCCATGTATTGCTTACCAGAGTTGTCATGATTGGTGTCTACAATGATAAAAGGATTTTCCAAACCCATTTTCTCATACTGGGCAATGGTATCCATCAAATTATCATAGTAGTAGTTGGGAATATTCTTACCATACTCATTGGTCGCTCCACGAAGAATAGCGTGCGAAAGCGGGTTCCCAGTTGTTTCCACTTCTTTTCCTAGGAAAAGGAAACTCTGTTTGTTTTGAGCAGCATAAATCCCATTAAACATGACATTGAGATTTCCAGAGGTTGGATTTTTAAAACCAGTCGCAAAATCTGCTCCACTTGCTACAAAGCGGTGTTGCTGGTCTTCAACCGAACGGGCACCAACTGCCATGTAAGAAATCAAATCATCCACAAGCGGAAGATTTTCAGGATAAAGCATTTCGTCAGCTGTCGTCATACCTGTTTCCGTGATGACACGATAGTGAAGATGGCGCACGGCTTTGATTCCGTTGATGAGACTAGGTGCTTCTGTCGCATTAGGCTGGTGAATCAATCCCTTATAGCCATCTCCGTTGGTACGAGGTTTGGCAGTATAAACACGCATAACCATAAAGATACGGTCTGCGACTTCTTCTTGCAAAACTGCTAAACGCTTAGCGTATTCAAGGACAGCTTCTTCATTGTCAGATGAGCATGGCCCGATTACCAAGAGAATCCGTTGGTCTTCTCCACGTATAATGGCTTCTAGCTCTTGATCGCGCTGTGATTTTCTCTCCAAAGCTTGGCCTTCCAATTTTGATAAGGCACGAACTTCTTCAATATTAATTTTAGGACTTTTTGCTGTAAATACCATAACTCATCTCCTTATAAAGCAAACGGATACCAAGTAAAAATTTACTTTTCACAAGGTATCCGCCTCTAAACTATCTCATTTTATTGTCTTTTTCCGTGACAGTTTTTAAACTTCTTACCAGAACCACATGGGCAAAGTTCATTCCGTCCAATCTGGCTCAAATCCAAATCTTCGGGCATATTTGCTTGGTGGGCAGCGATATTGCGAGTCGCTGTTGTACTGATATGGTGTTCTGCTTGTGGTCTTTCTTGTTCATGAATTTGTGCTTTCATCATCAAACGTGTCACATCAAACTCAATCGAACCAATCATATCATTAAACATACGGAAACCTTCTGCTTGATACTCAACAACAGGGTTGTTCTGAGCATAGCCACGAAGTCCAACCGCGTTACGCAATTGATCAAGTGCATCGATATGATCTGTCCACTTGTTATCTACCACTCGTAGAATCAAAACTTTTTGGAATTCTTTAACTGCTTCTTCATCGCGTAGTTTTGAAACCTGACTATCGTAAACCTTCAAGGCACGTTGGAAGAGCTCTTCCTTGATAGCCTTATCAGACAAGCCTGACAAGTCGTCCATCGTAATTGAATCTTCTGGTAGCAAGTTGTACTTAGCAAAGTTCAAAATCGCTTCAAGTTTTTCATCTTGTTTGGCACGCGCATGACCATCAACGACACGTTCAATCGTGCGTTTGATCATAGCCTGAATTTCAGGTGCCAAGTCACGGTCTGCAGTGATGACATCGTAACGTTGAGCATAGATAATCTCACGTTGTTCACGCATGACATCATCGTATTGAAGGACTTGTTTACGGGTATCGTAGTTATTTCCTTCGACACGTTTTTGCGCTGCTTCAACCTGACGCGTCAACATACGAGACTCAATCGCCTCTTCAGACATATTCAAGCGTTCAAAGATTCCCTTCAAGCGTTCAGAACCAAAACGTTTCATCAAGTCATCTTCAAGAGATAGGTAGAATTGTGACTCACCTGGGTCTCCTTGACGACCTGAACGCCCACGAAGCTGGTTATCGATACGACGGCTTTCATGACGTTCTGTACCAATAACACAAAGTCCTCCCAATTCGCGAACCCCTTCACCAAGCTTGATGTCGGTACCACGACCGGCCATATTGGTTGCGATGGTAACAGCTCCACGTTGACCAGCATTCATGATGATTTGGGCTTCTTTATAGTGGTTCTTAGCATTCAAGACTTCGTGAGGAACACCAGCTGCGACTAATTTCTTAGAAATGTAGTCACTGGTTTCAACCGCTACTGTACCAACCAAGACAGGCTGACCTTTTTGGTAACGAGCCTTAACGTCTTCGACAACCGCCTTAAACTTAGCTTCAATACTTGCATAAAGAAGGTCTGAGTGGTCAATACGTTGAACAGGACGGTTGGTTGGGATTGGAATAACACGAATGTTGTAAATTTCACGGAATTCTTCTTCCTCAGTCTTACCTGTACCTGTCATACCAGACAATTTCTTGTACATACGGAAGAGGTTTTGGTAAGTGATTGAAGCAGATGTCTTGGTTTCATCCTGAATTGGCACACCTTCTTTGGCTTCAATAGCTTGGTGCAAGCCATCAGAATAACGACGACCTTCCATGGTACGACCTGTAAATTGGTCAACGATCAAGATTTCTTGCTCTTCGCTCACCACATAGTCAATATCGAGAAGCATGATGTAGTTAGCACGAAGGGCGTTATCGATAAAGTGAGTCAAAGCTACGTTTTCGATGTCATAGAGGTTTTCAAGCTTGAAGTAGCTTTCAGCCTTGTCAATCCCTGAATCAGACAAACCAATAGTCTTAGACTGCACATCGATGATGTAGTCGTCTTTGTCCAACGATTTTACATAGTGGTCTGCCATGTGGTAGAGCTGACTGGTTTCAACCGCATTAGCACCTGATACGATCAAAGGTGTACGGGCCTCGTCAATCAAGATTGAGTCAACCTCATCGACCAAGGCATAGTTAAGCGGACGTTGTACCATGTTTTCAGCGCGAACGACCATGTTATCACGAAGGTAGTCAAATCCGATTTCTGAGTTAGTTGAGTATGTAATATCACACTCATAGGCTTCTTTTTTCTCCATTGGAGATTTGGCGGCCAAGTTAATTCCTACTGACAAACCAAGCCATGAGTACAATTCTCCCATCTCAGTCGCGTCACGTTCTGACAGGTATTCATTGACCGTAACTACGTGAACCCCTTTACCTGAAAGGGCATTGAGGTATACTGGCATGGTCGCAGTCAAGGTTTTCCCTTCCCCTGTACGCATCTCTGGTACGTCACCATGGTGAAGAACGATTCCTCCCATGACCTGAACCTTATATGGGAAGAGACCTAGAACACGTTTGGCACCCTCACGGACAACCGCAAATGCTTCATAAAGCAACGAATCCAGTGATTCTCCATTTTGATAACGTTCTTTAAATTCAACTGTTTTTGCTTTTAGTTGGTCGTCAGTCAAAGCAGCTATTTGGTCTTCGTATTTGAAAACCTTGTCAGCCATCTTTTCCAGACGACGGATTTCTCCTTTATCATTTTCGATAATTGTTTTTAAAATATTAGCCATGTTTTTCCTTACTTTAAATTCCGAATATTTTAGAATGTTCTTTTAATTTTAGCACAATTACTGATTATTTTCAAGGAAGAATCCCCATTTTGAAAAGGAAAAAGAGGCTAGTTTCCAAGCTAACCTCTCTGACTTTTATGATGCTTTAATTGCCAAAAATTGGCAAAATGGCAAATAGGATAAATAGGTTAATCCAAAAAGAAAGACAACAGATAAGTCCAAAAACAAAGAGACTGACTTTCTTGGACAGCAAGGCCATCAAAATCGACAGAATTCCAAAAACTAGTAAAACTTTCTGCATGATTAAGAGATTGATAGATATTCCCAGAACTGGTTTATCCCAAGGAACAAAGAAGAAAGCAATCCAGATCAACAGAACTAAACCAATATAGACCTTAGAATAGCGTGTAATAAATGATTTTAGATGTGCCATAAGCTACCTCCTATAAATAAAAACCGATATAAATCAATGCTTGCCGCCTTTAGACTTCCCTAACTCTCGTCTCAGGCAAAACATTTTTTTGAAAAAGATATAGTCTAACCAGTCACTACCTAGAGATAAGATTATCAAAAGAAACCAAACACCCCAATCACTAGCATCTGATACATGATTTAGAACAAAAGGTAAAAATAAGAATGAAAAAATTGTCATATCCATGCTAAGCAGAGCTAAAAGGGAAATATAAATCCAGTAAAAATAGTAGATGATTGGGAAAATTTTACTGTTTCTGTCAGCATTGTCTATCCAATAGAAAAAATAAAAACAAGGAAATAAGAGTATCAAATGAAACCAATTAAAGGACAGTTTCATCATCGACACCTCCTCTTTAAAATTTTTTTCTTTAGTTTCGTTCTATTAAATGTTATTACCAATATAAATCAATGCCTTCCACATTTAGACTTCCCTAGTTCTCGTCTCAAGCGAAGCATTTTTTTGAAACAGAAATAAGTTGACCTATTCAGACCAATAGCTAGCAGAATAAAAAGAAACCAAATGCCCCATAACTTGATATCTGTCACATTTCTCAAGACGATATTGAAAAACAGAACTGAAATAACTGTCCAAGCAAGGCTAAAAAGAGCATAGAGGGGGATGTAAAACCAGTAAAAATAGTAAAAAATTGGGAAAAATTTACTATTTCTGTTGGCCTTTTCAATCCAGTTATCAAAATAAAAGTACGGTGCTAAAAGTAAGAATTTAAACAAATGTTCCATCAGCGGCACCTCTTTTTGATAGCGTTTCCTTCAACTTCATTCTATCAAAAAAATCTGGAAATGTCATTCCAGATTCTACTTTTTTATTTGCGTTTTCTTGCGATGAGATGAATCGGTGTTCCTTCAAAGACAAAGGCCTTGCGGATTTGATTTTCCAAGAAACGTAGGTAAGAAAAGTGCATAAGTTCTTCTTCATTGACAAAGATGACAAAGGTTGGTGGTTTGGTTGCCACTTGGGTCGCATAGAAAATCTTAAGGCGTTTTCCTTTGTCTGTCGGTGTTGGGTTGATGGCAATAGCATCCATAATAACATCGTTCAAGACAGCTGATGGGATACGTGTGTTTTGACTTTCGCTGATTTGCTTAATCATCTCAGGCAGTTTGTGGAGACGTTGCTTGGTCAAAGCGGATACAAAGATAATCGGTGCGTAAGGCAGGTATTGGAACTGCTCACGGATATCTTCTTCCCAGTTTTTCATGGTATGGTTATCTTTTTCAAGCGTATCCCACTTATTGACCACGATAATCATCCCTTTACCAGCTTCATGGGCAAATCCAGCGATACGCTTATCGTATTCACGAATACCCTCTTCCGCATTGATGACCATTAAGACCACATCTGAACGGTCAATAGCACGCATGGCACGCATGACAGAGTATTTCTCAGTATTTTCATAAACCTTACCAGACTTACGCATACCAGCCGTATCAATCATGGTAAACTCTTGGCCATCTGTATCTGTAAAGTGGGTATCAATGGCGTCACGAGTTGTTCCAGCAACAGGACTGGCAATGACACGGTCTTCTCCCAAGATAGCATTGATCAAGCTTGATTTTCCAACGTTTGGACGACCAATCAGACTAAACTTAATCACATCTGGATTTTCTTCTTCATATTCATTTGGAAGATTTTCTACAATAGCATCTAGCACGTCCCCTGTACCGATACCATGGACAGATGAGATAGGCAGTGGTTCACCCAAACCGAGGGCATAGAAATCATAGATATCATTTCGCATCTCAGGGTTGTCCACCTTGTTGACTGCGAGGATAACTGGTTTGTGGGTCTTATAAAGCTTACGAGCTACGTATTCGTCTGCATCGGTAATTCCTTCCTTACCGGACACAACAAAGACGATAACATCTGCTTCTTCCATGGCAATTTCTGCCTGGTGCTTGATTTGTTCCATGAAAGGAGCATCGACATCATCGATTCCTCCTGTATCAATCATGCTAAAAGAGCGATTGAGCCACTCACTCGTCGCATAGATACGGTCACGTGTCACTCCTTCGACATCTTCTACAATGGAGATTCGCTCACCAGCGATCCGATTAAATAGGGTTGATTTCCCAACATTGGGACGTCCTACAATGGCAATAGTTGGTAGGGCCATAATTTCTCACTTTCTACAATAACTTCTTCTGCTCAAGATTTTTTCTAGTTGAGCTTGGTTCAGCTTGAGCAAACTGTTCTGCTAGGCGCTGACTCCAGCTTGTGGTCGCACGCGCCCCAGCATAGTCCGCCTGTACACGGTCATAAGCCTCAATCACATCAACTGTTTGTTCCTGATATTCTTCCTCAAACACCACTTGATTCAATGGCAAGCGAGGTTTGACTTCATGTTCTTCATTTGGTAAACCTAGTGCCATCCCAAAGACAGGATAGGTATAGTCAGGCAGGTTAAAAAGCTCTGCTACTTCTTCTGACTTGTAACGCACCAAGCCAATGATGACACCTCCATAGCCCAAACTTTCAGCTGCCAGCAGGGCATTTTGTCCAGCAAGAGCTGCATCGACCGAACTAATCAAGAGACCTTCTACACCTTGGGGTTGGAAGGTGTCGGTATGAAGTTGGGCTCCCTTTTCTGCTCGGTTCAAGTCTCCGACAAAGAGAAGGAAAACAGCTGACTGACGAATGGCTTCTTGAGGCACCAATTCATACAAGGCATTTTTCTTTTCTTGACTTCGTACCACAATCACAGAGTAGGATTGGAAATTCTTCCAAGACGAGGCCATCTGGGCTGCTGTCAGGATTTCAGTCAAGTCTTCCTGAAGAAGGGCTTGCTCTTTAAACCTGCGCACTGAAGTGTGAGCCTTCATTAATTTGATTGTTTCTGTCATCGACGGTTTACTCCTTCTAAACGAGTCTCCTCAGCCAAATAACGGATGCGTTCCATGACGCGTCTGGCTTCCCAGGTTTCGTCATTTCCATGCTTCCCTTTAGCGAAATGCTGCTCCAATTCTTCAAAGTTGAAGTTGGAGGTGAAAAAGGTCGGTAAATTTTCCTGCATCCGATATTGAAGAATGACTTGCAGGATTTCATCACGTACCCAAGCTGTTGATTGCTCGGCACCAATGTCATCTAAAATCAGGACTTCAGACAGTTTTATCTCATCTACCAAAGTCTTGACATTACCATCACCAATAGCATTTTTGACATCAATGACAAAACTAGGATAGTGGAGGAGAGTAGATGAAACACCACGTTTTTCTGATAAATCATGGGCTAGGGCAGCCACCATGAAACTTTTACCCACACCAAAGTCTCCATATAAATAAAGACCTTTTCGAATAGCTGGATATTGCTCCACGAAGGCTAATAGCTTCTCAAAAACTGGCAAGCGACCCAAATCATCCAAGTCTACTTGAGCCAAACTAGCTTTCTTGAGACTGGCTGGCAGATTGATTAACTTGAGACGGTTCTTAATAGCCGCTTCTTTTTCCGCTGCGATTAGTTCAGGAGTTTCTTCGTAAGAAACGTCCGCATAGCCATGATTCATAACCAAAATCGGCTTGTAGCCTTTAGCAATATAATCCGTATCCCCACGGAGAAACTTGTCTCTCTCGGTGATGTATTGATTAAACTTGGAGATACTGCGATTCAATTCCTCTGGAGTAAGGGATTCTTGCTGGATAAAGGCCGCAACATCAGGGTCCTTCATGATCTTCTGTACCAAATCTTGATAATGAAAACGGCTAGGTTGACGTTTAAGTACGTCTCCGACACTTTCCATCTAATCTCCTCCTTTTTCTAATCGAGCTAATAGTTCTTGTTTCTTACGTTCTAGTTCCAGACGAGTTTCCTCGCTGGTTTCATTCTTATAATCTGGATTGCTCCACTTGGGTACATTGGACTTGGCAGGACTGGGTTTACTGCCTTTTTGAGCCTGACTCTTTTGCCCACGTTCACGGATGCGCAAGACTGCCTCTTCTGCCGAATGAATTTTTTGATAGGCATAGTCATTGGCTACCTTCATGGCATATTTCTCATTGATATTTGCCGAATCCACCTTATTAAAGGTCAATAAGAGAATGATATTGATAACTTCGTCCAGCAAGCCCAAGCCAGCCATCTGTTGCAAGAGTTCTCTTTCTGTTTGGGTAATGGTTCCCTTGCGTGTTTGCTTGATTTCTGCCAAGAACTGCAGGGCAGTCTTACTTTTGGCTTCCTTGATAATGGTTGCTTCCTTAGGACTAAAGTCAGAGGAAACTGGTTTTTGAGCGATTTTTTCCCGCATGCGTTTGGTTGAAATAACCTGGGAAACAGCTGTTGACTTGGCCAATTGATAAGTTTCAAACCAAGTCCATTTCTTCTCCTCGGCAATGGCAAAGAGGTTTAAGACATCGGACTGCTCATCCGCAAAACGAAGCCCATCTCGAGCCATAAGCTGACGAAAATGGTCCAAGTCAAAATCGTTGGCCACTTTCTTCTTGAGACCAAGGTCTTCTTGACTTCCCAGTTCTGCCAAGTCTGGAAAGACTTGATTGAGTGAGACAGGTATTTCTTCTCCCTCAGCACTTTCAACTTTCAAATCCTCCACAGCGGCATCGCCAATCTTTTTCTCCAAAAGTCTGCGATAAACAGGATGCTCCAAGAAATCTTGACTTGAAAGAGGAGCATGGAGGGCTAGCTGATAAACATCCCCCTTTTGATAGAGGGTTAAGAGATTGAAAGCAGATAGGATTTTCAAGGATTTTATCAATCTATTCATTCCAAAGTTAAGATGGTTGAGAATACTTGAAAAGAGGTATTCCTTTCTACCATTATCCCAAAAACTGATTGTATAAAGATAAAGGCTCAATGCCTCCTGACCGATAATCGGGAGGTAGCACTGTACCAGAGACGAGGTATCTTGCGACACCCGATTATTCTTTAGATAAGAAAAACGGTCAATTGGCTTCATTTATCTTTCCTTTTTCTTTTTAGAGGACTGGGTGATTTGTTGGAGCAAGCTCTCTAACTCACTGACATCCTTAAAACTACGATAGACACTGGCAAAACGTACATAAGTAATCTCATCTAACTCAGCCAACTCCTCCATGACGAGTGAACCAATGTCCTCACTTTGAATTTCATTTTCATTTCGACCACGGAGTTTCTGTTCGATACGATTGACTACCATGTTGATTTCATCACTTGACACAGGACGTTTCTGGGCTGAGCGGATAATCCCATTAAAGATTTTATCTCTGGAGAATTGTTCCCGTGTGCCATCTTTTTTAACAACCACTAAGGTTCTTTCTTCTACTCGTTCGTAGGTTGTAAAACGATGCTGGCATTCGTCGCACTCGCGTCTTCTACGAATGGTGTTCCCTTCTTCTGCTTGGCGACTATCGATAACACTTGACTTGGTAGCCCCACATTTTGGACAACGCATCCTTTCCCTCCTTATCGTTTTCTTTTCATTATACCATTTTTTAAACGATTCCCAAAACAATTCTTCTTTTTGCTTGACAAGTTTTTTGTTTTGTTGTATTATTTAATTAAGACAAAAGGATAAAAGAAAGGAGACCAAGATGTCCTGGACATTTGACAACAAAAAACCCATCTATTTACAGATTATGGAGAAAATCAAACTTCAGATTGTTTCCCATACACTGGAGCCCAATCAACAACTTCCAACCGTAAGAGAGCTAGCTAGCGAGGCCGGTGTCAATCCAAACACCATCCAAAGAGCCTTGTCAGACCTTGAACGAGAAGGATTTGTCTACAGCAAGCGCACAACTGGACGATTTGTGACTGAGGATAAGGAGCTAATCGCCCAATCGCGCAAACAATTATCGGAAGAAGAATTGGAACACTTCGTTTCCTCCATGACCCATTTTGGCTATGAAAAAGAAGAACTACCAGGCGTAGTCAGTGATTATATTAAAGGAGTTTAAGCCTATGTCATTACTAGCATTTGAAAATGTATCCAAATCTTATGGAGCAACCCCAGCCCTTGAAAATGTTTCTCTTGACATCCCAGCTGGAAAAATTGTTGGTCTCCTTGGGCCAAACGGCTCAGGAAAAACAACCCTGATTAAACTAATCAATGGCCTCTTACAACCAGACCAAGGACGCGTCCTTATCAACGACATGGACCCAAGCCCAGCAACCAAGGCTATCGTAGCTTATTTGCCTGATACCACCTATCTCAATGAGCAAATGAAGGTCAAAGAAGCCCTAACCTACTTCAAGACCTTCTATAAAGATTTCAATCTTGAACGCGCCCATCATCTACTTGCAGACCTAGGTATTGATGAAAATAGTCGTCTCAAGAAACTGTCAAAAGGAAACAAGGAAAAGGTACAACTGATTTTGGTTATGAGCCGTGATGCTCGTCTCTACGTTCTGGATGAACCCATTGGTGGGGTGGACCCAGCAGCCCGTGAGTATATCCTCAATACTATTATCAACAACTACTCCCCAACTTCTACCGTTTTGATTTCTACCCACTTGATTTCTGATATCGAGCCAATCTTGGATGAAATTGTCTTCCTTAAGGATGGAAAAGTCGTTCGTCAAGGAAATGTAGATGATATTCGCTATGAGTCTGGTGAATCCATTGACCAGCTCTTCCGTCAGGAATTTAAGGCCTAAGCAAAGGAGATTATTATGTTTTGGAATTTAGTTCGCTACGAATTTAAAAATGTTAACAAGTGGTATTTAGCCCTCTACGCAGCCGTGCTAGTCCTTTCTGCCCTTATCGGGATACAAGCACAGACCTATAACAATCTGCCTGTCAAAGAAAGCCAACCTGTTTTACTTACTTTTCTAGCCCTCGTCTTTGGTGGCTTGATGATTACACTTGGAATTTCAACTCTTTTCTTAATCATTAAACGCTTTAAAGGCAGTGTCTATGACCGACAAGGCTATCTGACTTTGACCCTTCCAGTATCTGAACACCATATCATCACAGCCAAACTAGTCGGTGCCTTCATCTGGTCGATGATTAGCACTGCTATCCTAGTTCTAAGTGCTGTTATTATTGTGACCATAACGGTTCCAGAATGGATCCCTCTTTCTTATGTGATTACATTTGTAGAAACACATCTCCCTCAGATCTTTCTTACAGGTATATCCTTCCTACTAAATACCATTTCCAGCATCCTCTGCATCTACTTGGCTATTTCCATTGGACAGCTTTTCAATGAATACCGTACAGCACTCGCTGTTGCAGCCTACATTGGTATCCAAATCGTCATTGGATTTATTGAACTTTTCTTCAATCTTAGTTCTAATTTCTATGTCAATTCACTTGTAGGACTCAATGACCATTTCTATATGGGAGCAGGTATAGCCATTGTTGAAGAACTCATTTTCATAGCTATCTTTTATCTCGGAACCTACTATATTTTGAGAAATAAGGTTAATTTGCAATAATCTTAGAGTCTAGCGACAATAACTCGCTAGGCTTTTTTCGACCTCAGGATTTACATTTTTATATGAAGTATTTAATAAAAAGGAGTATAATGACTTTAAAACTAATTACATGTATATAGATAAGGAGGTCAACTCTTTATGCTGAGAAGATTTGTTACTAAGAAGCACCTTGTACTTTACTTCTTTTCTATTGCCATTACTTGGCTGGAAGCGATTATCACGCCAGCCCTTGTTCAGAATATTGTTGCCAGTTTTACCAATCAAGAACTAGGCCTTCTTTGGAAAGTTTTGATTTTAGGAATCCTTGGTAATCTCATCCTCTTACTAGGTTTGGCTGGGAAACGCTATTACTACTCTCGTTTGATTACCGATTTCAAATATGGAATCAAGAGTGCTATTTTCAAGCGATTTTTAAACAGTTATGAGATTGATGAAAAGGATATTTTGTCTGACCTAGAAAACGACGTCAAGCAACTAGAAGAAAGCTATATTGAGCCAACCGTCATCATCATTTCTTCTCTGGGCTTTACCACTGTGTCCATTCTCTATGCCCTATGGACCAATTTTTACTTGGGTTTGATTTTCATCCTCTTCTACTCCTTTCCTGTACTCTGCAGTGCTATTGGATCAAAACGTTTGGATTCACTTTCTGAAAAGCAGTCCACTGTTAACCAGAGCTACTTAGCAAGCTTGACAAATTTTATTGGTGGTAGCCAACAAATTCGCCATTATCAGGGGCAAGACTACTTTTTTACTCGCTATCAAAAGCAATTACAAACCAGTCTAGATACCGAAATTAACTATGAAAAACAACGCACTTTAAACAGTCTCTTGATCAATAGCATCGATGCCTTTTGCTCCGTCACACCAATCGTCATCGGTGGCTTTATGACCTACTATAATTATTTAGATGCGGCGAGTTTTGTGGCCATCTATCTGGTTTCTCATAATATCGGCTATCAATTCCAAGAGTTGGCTTACTTTACCAACACCCGAAAAGCGAATCGAACTCTTCTCAACAAATACCAAAAACTTTTGGGCCAGTCTAACTCCATCTCGCCCAGAAGCATAGAAAACATTTTCCCTATCCAGCTTAACACCATCTCCCTAGAAAAAGATGGAAATATCCTCCTGTCTCCGACTTCCATGCACATCAAGCAAGGAGAAAAAATTGCCATTATCGGGGAAAGTGGCTCTGGTAAGACAACTCTGCTCAATATCATTCATGGAGAAGAGACACCGACAAGTGGACAGATTAGCTTTGCTGGTCAAAAGCTATCACGTCAAGAAATCACGGGCATTAGTTCCTATATCCTCCAAGATAGCCATTACTTTGACACACTATCTCTGGAAGACAATATCCTTCTAGGACTGGATAAAAAAGAAGAAACTTTAACTCACATCCTCAAAAAAACAGGATTAGAACATTTGGAAAATAGAACGCTCAGCAATGATAGTCTATCTGGTGGCGAGAAACAACGCCTAGAAATCGCTCGCGCCCTCTACCATGATAGCCAACTCATCTTAGCAGATGAAATCAAGGCCAATCTTGACTCGGAAAATAGCAGAAAAATTAGCGACTTGCTCTTCTCCCTACCTCAAACAGTCATTGAAGTCATTCACCACTACACAGAAGAAGACTTAAAACACTATGACCAAGTCATTCATTTAAGCATAGAAAAGTAGTAGTCTATAACATACGATTTTAAAAAGCAAGGAATCCGAATTCCTTGCTTTTTAACTCAATATCAAACTGGCTACAATAGGGCTGACAAAGACATAGAGAATACCGGTGACACCGATAGCCAAACCACCCATAGCTCCTGCTACAGAATCGTATCGGAAGGCTGTTCCTGTTCCAACTGCGTGACCTGTTCCTCCAAGGGAAAGACCAACAGCTACTGGGTCGTCAATTTTCAACCACTTCAAAAGGGTTGGGCCGATCACACTGGTTAAAATCCCAGTTGCCACTACAACGACCAAGGTCACAGTCGTCAGACCTTGCAATTTTTCTGTGATTCCCACTGCCATGGCGGTTGTCACTGACTTAGGAAAGAGTGAAATGGCTAGGAAAAAGTCCATGCCAAATATTTTCGCCACCAAAGCTGTGAAAGAGGTATTGACCACTACTGCTAACAGACTACCAAAGAGAATACTCCGAGCATGGTGCTTCATCAGATGAAAACTCTTATAAAGCGGAATCCCTAGAGCAACAGTCGATGGAACAATCAAGTTGTTCAGATAAACCCCACCTTGGTAGTAATCTTGGTAAGAAATACCCGTCGCCTTTAGAAAGATGATAATGAAAACAGCTGACAAAAGCAAGGGCGTTGTCAAAGGATGGGGAAACCGTCTGTAAATCAGCATTCCTACTAGATAAGCTAGGATAGACAGGGCAAGCCCAAACAGGGGATTGGAAACAAATTCACTCATTTGGCATCTCCTTTCTCATAATCTCCCTCAAACCGTCGTTTGATAAACTGAACCACCAAGGCTATGAGGATAATATTGATGACTGCTGCAAAAAAGATAATCAAAACAATTGGAAAAAGATAGGGAGCAATCACATCAAACTTTTCCATGATTCCCACTGCTGGCGGTAAAAAGAGAATGGTCATATTGGCCAGCAAGAAATTCCCCACCATGTTGACATGCCTAGTTCTCAGCCACTTGAATTGTAGGGCGAGAAAGAGAATAATCAAACCGATAATACTGCCTGGGATAGGCAAATGAAAGAAACTGGAAATCCCCTCTCCGATTAGAGAAATCACAAAGAGAATCATTAATTGAACATATAATTTCATCCTAAACTCCACGAAATAGACTTCTTGCATACCAGTTTACTCTTTTTTCAGAAAATTTCAAGGAAACACACAAGAGATGATAAAAATTAGACAGGAAAGGGGATACAAACAATTCTTGACTTGTGAAAACAGGCATGATTTAGGATAAAAGATGCCAGCGTCCTTCTTGCCAGCTCTTTTGAAAAGTAGTATAATTATTGCATGCGCAATCATCTTGTGATACAAAGACTGTCCGTGAATGGACTTTCTTCTATTTATAACTCTAAAAAGAAAGGAGATACTATGACCTACTTGGAAAAGTGGTTTGACTTCAATCGTCGTCAGAAAGAAATTGAAAGTCTCTTGGAAGAGACCATTACCCAGCAGAGTGACCAAAGTCTGACCTTGAAAGAGTTCTACCTGCTCTACTATCTGGACTTGGCTCAAGAAAAATCTCTCCGCCAGATTGACCTGCCAGATAAACTTCATCTGAGCCCGAGCGCTGTTTCTAGGATGGTGGCTCGCTTGGAAGCCAAAAATTGCGGTCTACTTAGTCGCAGGTGTTGTGATCAAGATAGACGTTCTAGCTTTATCTGCCTGACAAGTGATGGACAAAAGACACTGGCCTCTCTACAGAAGGCTGTCGAAGAAAGCTTGGAAACTGGTTTGGATTTCTTGATTTAAGATGATTTTAGAAAAAAGTTGCGTGCGCAATCATTTTTCTTGACATTCTCTTTTACAAGGAGTAAAATAAAGTCATCATTAAACAAAGGAGTTTTAAACATGATTGAAATTACCTATCTAGATGCCAGCAAGAACGAAAGAACTGTGACTTTTGAGTCTTATGAAGACTTTGATCGTTCACAACAAGCTTGCCTTATCGGCGTCGCAGACTACTACCCTGTCCAAAAATTAACCTACAAGGGTCATGATTTGGACTACCATGGGACTTATGGAGATATCTTCTTCTATCTCAAGAAACAAGATTTAAGCCAATATAACTAAAAAAAGGAGAAATACAATGGCAAAAGCAATTACAGACGCAACATTCGAACAAGAAACTAAAGACGGTTTGGTCTTGGTAGACTTCTGGGCAACTTGGTGTGGTCCATGTCGTATGCAAGGTCCAATCTTGGACAAATTATCTGAAGAACTTTCAGAAGATGTTTTGAAAATCGTTAAAATGGACGTTGATGAAAATCCAAACACAGCTCGTGCTTTTGGTATCATGTCTATCCCAACCCTTCTCTTCAAAAAAGACGGCCAAGTTGTCAAACAAGTTGCAGGTGTTCATACTGCAGAACAAATCAAGGCCATCGTTGCTGAATTGAGCTAATCACATTAGAGACCAAGTACTTGCTTTGGTCTCTTTTTTCTTGCCCTTTGCCATTTTTCAAAAAATATGCTAGACTGTATGTAGAATATTACGATGTTTGGGACATGCCATCGCTAAAAAAAACCTTTACTTGGTATTTTTTAGCTCCCTCAAGGGAGCTTTTTGCGTGCTATGAACATTCCCCATTTTGGAAGGAGTACTATGAAACGTCAATCTGCCTTGGTCGTCTTTAGCGGCGGTCAAGATTCTACAACCTGCCTCTTTTGGGCTAAAAAACACTATGAAACGGTCGAAGCCGTTACCTTTGCCTACGGCCAACGTCATCATCTCGAAATTCAAGTTGCTAGAGAAATCGCCAAGGAACAGGGGATTCATCATCACATCCTAGATATGTCTCTGTTGGGGCAAATCACTGAAAATGCCCTGACCTCTGATCTGGAAATTGAGCAAAAAGAGGGAGAGGTTCCCAATACCTTTGTTGACGGTCGCAACCACCTCTTTCTGTCCTTTGCGGCAGTCCTTGCTAAGCAACGAGGCATTAAAGACATCGTGACAGGTGTCTGCGAGACAGACTTCTCAGGCTACCCTGACTGCCGGGATGTCTTTGTCAAATCTCTTAATGTTACCCTCAACCTTGCCATGGATTACGACTTTGTTATCCAAACACCTCTCATGTGGCTAGACAAGGCTGAAACTTGGGAATTAGCCGACCAACTCGGTGCCTTTGACTATGTTCGTGAAAAGACCTTAACCTGCTACAACGGAATTATTGGAGGTGGCTGTGGAGATTGCCCAGCCTGCCACCTACGTCAACATGGTTTAGATGTTTATCTCTCACAGAAAGGAGAGGCCTAATGTTTTTTGCACCCAAAGAAATCAAACAGGAAACTGGAGAGTCTCTTGTCTACAATCCTCACAGAACCATGGTATCAAAAGAGTTTACCTTCGATGCTGCCCACCACCTCTTTCACTATGAGGGAAAATGCAAATCCCTTCATGGTCACACCTATCATCTGCAGATTGCTGTTAGTGGATTTTTAGATGAACGTGGCATGACCTACGATTTCGGAGATATCAAAGCGATCTACAAGAACTACTTAGAGCCCCACTTGGATCATCGCTATCTAAACGAAACCCTTCCCTATATGAACACGACTGCTGAAAATATGGTTTACTGGATTTTCCAAACCATGAGTCAAGAGTTGCCAGACGAACGTGGTCTCCGTTTGGAATACGTTCGCCTCTATGAGACTCCGACTTCCTTTGCGGAGTTTAGACGGGAGTGGTTAGATGACTAGGGAACGTGTCCTCAAACTACCAGTTTTGGAAATTTTTGGCCCAACCTTTCAAGGCGAAGGCCGTGCTATCGGGCAGAAAACCATGTTTGTCCGCACTGCTGGTTGCGACTACCATTGCGACTGGTGCGATTCTGCCTTTACCTGGGATGGCTCTGAAAAGCCAACTCGTATGACAGCTGACGAAGTCATTGCTGCCTTGGATAAATTAGGGAGCTACGACTATGTAACCCTATCTGGGGGAAATCCTGCTATCCTAGCAGCCAACATGGCTGAACTCGTCACTAAACTCAAGGAACGTGGTGTCACTCTGGCTGTTGAAACCCAAGGCTCCCGATGGCAAAATTGGTTGAAAGACATCGACCAGGTCACTCTGAGTCCCAAACCTCCTTCATCCAAGATGGAAGTCAACTTTGAGACCTTGGATTTCATCGTTTCCCAACTGGATCCAGACAAGGTCACCTTTAAAATCCCTGTCTTTGATGATGCCGATTTGGCCTTTGCCAGAGGTATACAAGAACGCTACCAACCAGATGTTCTCTTTTTATCAGCAGGAAATCCTGAGCCCAAGGCTAGAGGAAATATTGTCCAAGACCAACTGGACCGCCTCAAAGAACTCTGGGAACGCGTCGCTACTGACGATAGCTGGGGCAATGTCCGCGTCCTTCCTCAACTGCATACCCTCCTCTACGATAATCAACGTGGTGTTTAAGATTAGAAAGAAAAAATCATGTCACAACAAGAAGAAATGAAAAACCTAAGCCTCCTCGGCAACAAAGAAACCAACTACATTTTCGAATATCAACCAGAAGTCCTGGAATCCTTTGACAATCGTCATGTGGAAAATGACTATTTCATCAAATTTAACTGTCCTGAATTTACCTCCCTTTGCCCAATCACTGCTCAGCCAGACTTTGCGACGATTTATATTTCCTACATTCCTGACAAGTTCTGTGTCGAGTCAAAATCCCTCAAACTCTACCTCTTTAGCTACCGAAATCATGGAGATTTTCACGAAAACTGTATCAACACAATCGGGAAAGACTTGGTCAACTTGCTAGACCCTCGCTATTTAGAAGTCTGGGGAAAATTCACTCCGCGTGGTGGCATTTCAATCGACCCCTACTACAACTACGGTAAGACTGGAACTAAGTATGAAGGTTTGGCAGAACAACGCCTCTTTCAACACGACCTCTACCCAGAGAAAATTGACAACCGTTAAACTCATACGAAAAAGCCCTGTTCCTCAAAATGAGGAGCAAGGCTTTTTGAGTTTCAATTATTCTTCTGTTCCAAGGAAGTTTTTAGCAACAAGGGCTGCAAGAACTCCACCAACGATTGGTGCAAGGATGAAAATCCATACTTGTTGAAGGGCTGCACCACCTACCAAAACAGCTGGTGCCAAACTACGAGCTGGGTTTACTGAAAGCCCAGTAATGTTCAATCCCACAAGAATCATCGCCATCAAGGACAAACCGATTACCAAACCAGCAATCGCGCCATTGCCCTTGCTTTCTGAAGTCACAGTCATGATAACCAAGACAAACAAGAAAGTTGCGATGACTTCAAACAAGAAACCACCAAAGACAGTGACTCCGTTTGCCAAGGCATTTTCACCAAGACTAGCAGTTGACATCCCTGAGTTAGCCAAGAGGAAGAAGACAGAAGCAGATGCTAAGAAAGCTCCAACTACTTGTCCAAGGATGTAGTTTACAAGCTCTGAAGATGACAAACGTTTGTTTACAAACATAGCGATCGAAACCGCTGGGTTCAAGTGAGCACCTGAAATAGTTCCGATTGAGTAGGCTGCGACTACGATTGCCAGACCAAAGGCAAAGGCAATCCCTAGGTGACCAAGGCCATCAAGACCATTTCCAAAAACAACAGCTCCTGTCCCAACGAACACAAGCATGAAGGTACCGATTAACTCAGCAACAAATTTTTTCATTTTCTTTCTCCTTTTTTCAAAAACTAGATACTAGTCTATCAAAAGAGGGAAAGGGTTTCAAGAAAATTGATTGAAAATTTTCAGGATAAAATTCTATAAAAACGGTAGTGTTTATTTGAAACATTTTTTCTAAAGGTATATACTATTAACATAGTTCAAATAGGTTATTTAATCCCTCATTTGAACTAATTTTACAACTTTGCTGTTCTTTTATGAACGTTTGAATGGTATCGTGGATACCAAGGAGGAATCATATGTCTAAAGTTGCTATTGTTACAGGTGCAGGTCAAGGAATCGGTTTTGCAATCGCAAAACGATTGGTTCAAGATGGCTTTAAGGTAGGAGTCTTAGACTACAATCCCGAAACAGCTGAAAAGGCTGTTGCCGAATTATCAGCTGAAAATGCCTTTGCTGTCGTGGCCGATGTTTCGAAACAGGTCGAAGTTGCACAAGCATTTCAAAAAGTTGTTGACCATTTTGGTGATTTGAATGTTGTCGTAAATAACGCTGGTGTTGCTCCAACTACTCCTCTTGATACAATTACTGAGGAACAATTTACACGCACTTTCGGTATCAACGTTGGTGGTGTCATTTGGGGTTCACAAGCTGCACAAGCGCAATTTAAAGCACTTGGCCACGGAGGTAAAATTATCAACGCAACCTCTCAAGCCGGAGTAGTCGGTAATCCAAATCTAACTGTTTATGGTGGAACCAAATTTGCTGTTCGTGGAATTACGCAAACATTAGCACGTGATTTAGCAGACTCAGGCATCACTGTTAACGCCTACGCACCAGGTATTGTGAAAACACCAATGATGTACGACATCGCTCATGAAGTTGGTAAAAATGCAGGAAAAGATGACGAGTGGGGTATGCAGACATTTGCAAAAGATATTACCCTAAAACGTCTATCTGAACCAGAAGATGTGGCTGCAGCCGTCAGCTTCCTTGCAGGACCAGATTCAAACTACATTACAGGACAAACCATTATCGTTGATGGTGGTATGCAATTCCATTAAGATACACAAAAAGAGGTTGGAAAATGATTCAACCTCTTTTATTAGTTTTCATTATTAGTTAGGAGAATACAATAGAAACTCTTTCAATAAGTAATATTAGCTTATCCCTAGTATTGAAAAGACTGGATAGCTTCTTTCAAGTCATCTTGTAAACTATTTCTCTGGTCAAGTTGGACATAGACTTCCAACAGACAAGATCTAAAGTTGGAAAATTTGTAAAAATCCTCCCTTTCTTCTATCGGAAAGTCAACAGCTTTTATCCAAGAAGCTACTTGCTCTTGCGCTAACTTCCTTTTTAAAATCGGTTCATAAAGTACTCTTGCTAAACGCCAATCCTCATCATCTGTAAAGCGAATCGAAATTCTTTTAAATAGTTGGCCAAGTATCTCAAATACTTCATGAATTCTGTTTTTAGGAAAGTCTGGATGGCAAACCACCTCTGTCAGTAAATCGGCTCCATGTGCAAAAGCATGAACCCAACCATACTGACTTGAAAAACCCGTTGTATCCTTTTCTTTTGAAAGATAATACAAACCTTGATTTAAAAGGACATTACGAATTCCTGCATTTAATCCCTGATAAAAAACCGATTGCTGGTTGGCATCTGCAGACAAGAGATTTGCATAAACAAGTGATCTAAAAGAACGTTCAAGGGTTGACAGGCCTACCTTATCAATCTCTTTATCTAACCCTCCATCAGATGAAATTTCCTCAGCAATGAAATGAAATTGTTCCTGTGTAAATAGCTCTTCCTGAATCCCTCTAGCAAAGCTTGTAAAAACAAGGTCATCGCGAATTTCTGGAGAAGAATCTCCCAAATGATCAAGCAACCACTGGATTTCTTCCTGGTTATAACTTAGTTTTTCTTCTGCTATTTTTCTAAGTAACTCTTGATACATGGTCAATACCTCTACATTTCTAGCAGCTGTTCAAAAAACCAGCCTTAAATGACTTAATATTGAATTCTCAATTAAACACAATCTGATATACAATGAAGTAAATAACTATCAATATCAACTCTACAGCAAGTTTAAATTTAACATCACGACCTTCAACGGCGTGTTTGAAAATAGCTACAGCTAAAACAAATAGAATGACGCTTAACAAGCTCATAAACATCATTCTAGAACAAGCTCTCTATTCCCCTACTCTCCCAACTGGGCACTGTAGGCGATAATCTGGTCAACTGTGTCAGACAAGAATTGGATTGTATCACGGAGTGGTTTATCTGTTGAAATATCAGCACCAATAATCATAGCTGACTCAAGTGGTGTCTTGCTACCACCTGATTTGAGAAGTTTGAGCCAGTCTTCAGCTCCGGTTTCTGAATTTTTTAGATGAAGGTAACCAGCAGTCGAAATCACAAGTCCAGCTGAGTAGGTGTAACTATACAAGCCCATGTAGTAGTGAGCTTGGCGCATCCAAGTCAAAGCCGCATCATCATCGATTTCAATGGCATCTCCCCAGAAATCGGTCAAAACTTCCTTCATAATGCTGTTGAGTTTGCTTGCTCCGAAAGTTTCTCCTTCTTCAATCAATGTATAAACCTTGCGCTGTAAGGCTGCTTCCAAAAGGTGAGTGATAAAGTTATGAAAGTAGGTGTCTGTCAAACGGTGAGCCAGAGCGAAGCGTTTTTGACGTGGGTCATCAGATTGGTGCTCCAAGTAATCACTTAAAAGCAATTCATTGAAGGTCGACGGCGCTTCGACATAGTAAGTCGACATGTGGGCGTTGAAGTAGCTTTGATGATTATCTGAAAAGATGAATTGACCAGAATGCCCGATTTCATGAATTAAGGTATAGACATCGCTCAAACGGCCTGTCCAGCTCATGAGGACATAAGGGTGCACGCGATATGGATCCGCCGCATAACCTCCAGAATCCTTGCCACTGTTAGCAGCAAAGTCCACCCAGCGCTCTTCTTGATAGCGAGCAACTTCCTGACAATATTCCTGCCCCAAAGGTTCTACCGACTTCATAACTAAGTCATAGGCATCTTCAATAGTCACTTGAGGATTGAGGGCGCTATCCAAGTCCAATTTCCAGTCTGCAAAGGTCATCTTTTCAAGACCATTGACCTTGGCAACATGCTTGAGATATCTCTGGGCAACGGGCGCAAAATCCTTCATGATAAGGTCAATCTGACGATCAAACATAGTACGGTCCACTTCTTGCTCAGCCAGAAGATAATCAAAGACTGAGTCGTAGCCCTTCATATCAGCCAAGAGTTTTTCAGACTTGACTTGGGCTAGATAGGCTGCCGCAGCCGTATTTTGGTGCTTACGAAGACCTTCTGAGAAGGAACGGAAAGATTTCTCACGAACCTCAGCATCCTCATGGTTTTGGTAGAAATTTTCATAGGTCACAAAGCTGTTTTTGTAGGTCTTGTCATGAGCTTCAAAGTCAGCCATTTCGAAATCCCCAGCTCGCATCTTAGTGTAAATATCCTGCGGACTGTAGAAAACTTCACCAAGATTGGTCAAGGCCTTCTCCACATCAGCCCCTAGATAGTGGGCTTTTTTGATTTTGGCCTGACGAATGGCCGCCGTCAAATGAGGCAATTTACCCAAACGGTCCAAAACTTCCTCATCAGCTTCCACCAAGGCATCGTCAAAGAAGGTCAAGGCTACACTGGCATCTGTTTCAAATTCCATCCCAGCTTGGGCAATGTTAGCAAATTCGTCATTGCTATAATCTGTCGTCTGCGGCATAAAACCATAGTTACCAATATGGCTCATCTGAATGTAGATTTGTTCCAATTCCGCAAAGGCCTTTTCAAAATCCTCAAAAGTATGAAGATTGCCCTTGTAATCACGGCTAAACTGGTTGATGTCTTCGCGAGCTTTCTCGATTGCACGCAAGAAATCCTCACGGTCTTGATATAGGGCGGTTAAATCCCAAAGTTCCTTCTCTGGAAACTCTGAACGGTGTTTTTGTTCCATTTTCTTCCTCTTATTTCTCTAATTCTAATAAAACACTAAGGGCTGATAAGGCGTAAAGTGGTGCTGTTTCTGCTCGCAAAATGCGAGGGCCAAGTCCTGCCAAAACAGCTCCTTTGGCTTCAAAACTTTCAATTTCCGCAGGTGACAGACCGCCTTCTGGTCCAAATATAAAGAGCAATTTGGCTCCTTTTTCAAGACCATAGACCGCTTGTAAGAGCGCAGTGGCTTCTCCCTCTTTTGCTGATTCTTCATAGGCCACTATGATAGAGTCAAACTGGTCAAACTGAGCTAGAAAGTCTGCTTTCTTTTCAAAAAGCTGGATACTTGGGATACGATTTCGCTTGCTTTGTTCTGCTGCTCCAAGAGCGATTTTTTCTAGTTTTTCAACCTTTTTACCCAATTTCTTGCCATCCCATTTGGCGACCGACCAATCAGCAGGGAAGGCCCAAATCTGGCTGGCACCCAGTTCGGTTACTTTTTGAGTGATAAACTCCAGCTTGTCCCCCTTGGGAAAGCCGGATGCAATGGTCACTTGGACTGGCAGTTCCACATTGTCAGCCAATTCTTGGACCAACTCAAACTGACGGGCTTCCACATCCAGCACGCGCGCCAAACGCTTGATACCATCATCAAAGACTAAGGTCACCTCATCATCTTCTTTCAAGCGCATAACTTGAAACATATGCTTGCTGGTCTCCTTGTCCTCAATGGTGACAGGGGAGATAGCACTGCCTTTGACAAAATACTGTTGCATGCTAGCCTCCAATCACACCAGAAATATCCTTGGTTTTCTTAAAGACACAGGCATTCCATTCCCCTTGAACCATGTGAGTTTCAAGGAAAAATCCAGCTGACTCAGCCGACTCGCGCACCATGTCCCACTTGTCCTTAATAATTCCACTCATGATGAGGTAGCCTTCATCCTTGACCAAGCGATAAGCATCATCCGTCAGATGAATGAGGATATCCGCCAAGATATTAGCTACAATCACATCTGCCTCAATCTCAACTCCCTTAAGCAAGTCTCCTGCTGCTACATGGATATTTTCCATGCCAGAGTTTAGCTCAATATTTTCCTGAGCAACCCGAACTGCCACATCATCTAGGTCGTAGGCAAAAATTTCTTTGGCACCCAGAAGCGAGCTAGCAATAGAAAGAACTCCTGAACCAGTCCCCACATCTAGCACTGTTTCTCCACCACGAAGGACCTGCTCCAAGGCAAAAAGGCTCATTTTGGTCGTTGGATGGGTCCCAGTACCAAAAGCCATTCCTGGATCCAGCTTGATAATCTTTTCTCCCGCAGTCGCCTCATAGTCTGTCCAGGACGGCACGATGGTCAAGTCATGAGTAATGCGAGCAGGTTCATAATATTTCTTCCAGTTGTCTGCCCAGTCTTCCTCAGCCAAGGCAGTCGTCCCCATCTTGACCTCACCCAAATCCATAAAATCTGTCAATTCTGCTAGGCGAGCCTGCAAGTCTGCCTCAACCACTGCCACATCAACCGTATCAGGATAGTAGGCTGTCACTACGATTTCTTCTTGCTGCTCAACCTCTGGGAAAATTTCACCGAAGCGGTCAACATTTCCCACATAGTCCATGCTGTCTTCAATCGCAACACCTTGGGCACCTAACTCAATCAAGAGATTGGAAACCAACTCCTCCCCCTCACGCTTCACTGTAACTTTTAACTCTTGCCATGTTTCCATTATTAAGATACCAAGCCCGTAAAACACAAAGCCAAAATAGGAAACTCTCTGAAGACGTTTGTATCTAAGAGAAGTTTATCTTTTTGGTACCGTGTTTAGGGCGGGTTCAGTTTAGAAATTTAACTGAACCATCCTTTCTAATCACTTACTTTTAAATAATCCCTCAATCTCCCCTGGAGCTGAGGCACAGCTTGTTTAGACTTCAAAAACTCCTCAATAGGCATCAGTTTATAGGCCTGACCTTCATCTCCAAAGGTAATATTGTCAAATTGTTCTTGTCTTAGCTGACCAACCATAAAGACCGATTGCTTATCTTTAAAGATTACGCTAGGATAAATCTTGCTCCAAAGCAGACAGTCTTCATCTAAATGAATTCCCAGTTCCTCATAAACTTCACGCGCTGCGCACTCGAAAGGACTTTCGTTTCCTTCACGACCACCACCTGGCAACTCCCACATGTTGGGACAAGGAATATCGTCCTTGTCATCACGTAAGATAGTCAAGACCTTATCCCCACAAATCAAGGCAATCTTAGATCCTGTAAAATCAGAAATTTCTATTTCCATATTAGACTCCTTCGGCTAATTCCTTTTCCAGCTTGGCTAACCAGTTTTCATAATATCTTTTCTCATCCCGTAACATACGGCTACTATTCATTTTCTGTCTAGCAATCTTCATAGCCTTGTGAGTTTGAACTACATCTTTCCTTACCTTAAATTGATACCAAGCTTGAATGACCTGCATATCTGCTGTTTTTATAGATAAAAAGGATTTGACCCCTCGAATACTTGCATATTCTTCCGCTTTCTTATTATCTCCTTCCATCAGAGCAACTTGAAGAAGGTATAATTGAGAACTAGTTTTAGACATTGGATTATCTGTTTTCTCTAGCACAGACTGAAACTGTTGCTTTGCAAGCTCTATATTATCATCCAATATGAATACCAACCCCTGAAGAGTCTGAACACTTTCTGCAAAACTCCCTCTCACATCCTCATCAACAGATATGATAAAGTCTTTTAAATCATATTCTTGAGGAGCTAGCAAGGTCTGGGCAGAATGCCTCAACATCAGGTAGGCGTATTTGGTATTTTCAGGGTATTGTAGCAATTCCCAGATTTTTGCTCCATCGGTGATGCCGACTGGCAAAATGTTGTTTAGGAAGAAAGACAAATTAAGAAAAATCCAAGTGCCTGCAAAATACCAGTTTGTTGTCAAAAAACCAAAAAGTGTTGCCAATAATATCAAGCAAAGATGAACTATCAAGCCTCCTGAAAGCATCAAGATGATTCTTTGATCACTTTCATTCTCTTTTAAACCAATATACTGAGCACCAACATTTTTTATAACTGCTGTTCGACTAAGATGAAGCCTTCCTGACTTTTTGGTTAAAAGAAAGTTCCCTAATCCAAAAGCCACCAGACGATAGCCTGTCAGATAACCACAAAATGCATGACCAAGCTCATGAAGAATAAAGATTACATACATGCTTAGAAGAGCGAAGGCATAACCAAAAGTAAAGACTAAAACTGCGGAATACCCCAACTCTGCAAATGCGATTGTTCCACAAGCAAAAGCCAGCATAATAAAGACAACAGCTAGCACATAAACCAAATAAATCCCAATTTTCTTCATAAAATCTTCAACCAACTCCTAATATCTCGGATAAGGATAAAACTCTCCTTCTTCCAAGCCAACTTTTCCTTCTTCAAAGACTTCTTGGTTCCATTCCATGACGAATTCTTCTGCTTCTGGGTCTTCCAAAAAGTCCATAAGAGCATCTAGCCCAACCTCGGCAGTATCTTTAAGGAAAAGGGAAAAATAAACTAAAAACTCGCGAGAAAACCCTTTTTTAGGCAGGTAAGGGATGACAGTCAGATAATCTTCTTCATTGACTGTTGACTTGGCAGGATTGTAAAAAAGCACTGCTTCTTCAAAGAGAATGTCGTCTGATGAAACCTCTCCGTCTTCATCTACCATCTCCACACCTGCAGCATTTTGCGCTTCCAATAGAAAACTCACTTCAACCGCGTGGTTACGCTTGTCCCAACTAATCTCAAAGTCAAAGGGAAAGTTCTTCTCCAACTCTTCCTCTAAAACATCTAAAAATCCGTATGTTGCCATTTTGTCCTCTTTCTATGCGACTCTTAAATCGCCCCGATTGCTCGGAAATATGCTAAAATAGATACTACCATCTTACCACATATGTATCAGAAAATCCACGTTAGAAAGGACTGCTATGCCAGACAATCTTGCGCTTCGCATGCGCCCTAAAACCATCGACCAGGTCATCGGTCAGGAGCATCTGGTCGGACAAGGAAAAATTATCCGCCGCATGGTGGAAGCCAATCGCCTGTCCTCCATGATTCTCTACGGACCTCCCGGAATCGGCAAAACCAGTATTGCCTCTGCCATCGCAGGGACGACCAAGTATGCCTTTCGAACTTTCAATGCGACAGTAGATAGTAAAAAAAGACTCCAAGAAATCGCGGAAGAGGCTAAATTCTCTGGTGGTCTCGTCCTATTACTAGACGAGATTCATAGACTAGATAAAACCAAGCAAGACTTTCTTCTTCCACTCTTGGAAAGTGGACTGGTCATCATGATTGGAGCAACGACTGAAAATCCTTTCTTTTCTGTCACTCCTGCCATTCGTAGCCGTGTTCAAATTTTTGAGTTGGAACCTCTGTCTAACCAAGACGTCAAAGAGGCTCTTCAGATAGCTCTAAATAACCCTGAACGTGGTTTTGATTTTCTAGTAGAACTAGATGAGGATGCGCTGGATTTCATTGCGACCTCTACAAACGGAGACCTTCGTTCTGCCTTTAACTCACTGGATTTGGCTGTTCTTTCTACCCCTGAGAATGACGAGGGCATCCGCCATATCACTCTAAACATCATGGAAAATAGCCTGCAGCAGAGCTACATCACTATGGATAAGGATGGAGACGGTCACTATGATGTTCTGTCTGCCCTGCAAAAGTCCATCCGTGGCTCGGATGTGGATGCCAGTCTCCACTACGCAGCTCGCTTGATTGAGGCTGGTGATTTGCCAAGTCTCGCTCGTCGCTTGACTGTTATCGCCTATGAAGATATCGGCTTAGCCAATCCTGAAGCCCAGATTCACACCGTGACTGCTCTGGATGCTGCCCAAAGGATTGGTTTCCCAGAAGCCCGCATTCTCATTGCCAATGTTGTGATTGATTTGGCCCTTTCTCCAAAATCCAACTCAGCCTATGTAGCTATGGATAAGGCACTTGCCGACCTCAAAACATCAGGGTACTTGCCTATTCCGCGACACCTGCGTGATGGGCACTACAGTGGAAGCAAGGAACTGGGGAATGCCCAAGACTATCTCTATCCACACAACTATCCTGGAAATTGGGTCAAGCAAGACTATCTGCCAGAAAAAATTCGCAATCATCACTATTTCCAAGCAGAAGATACTGGTAAATATGAACGGGCTTTGGCTCAAAGAAAGGAAGCTATCGACCGTTTGCGAAAAATCTGAAATCCTTTTCAAAAAATTGCACTTTCCTCTTGATTTTTTTTGAAAAAGTGGTATCATATAAACATAGAAACGCTGTGGTGTACGACTTCACACTTAAGTGTTGACCGACTATTTTTTGTATTATTAGGGAAACAAAAGTCTTCTAACAGCATGTAGGCCGTCTCACACGGAAACAGCTTCAGTTAGAGCGAGTTGCCCACCTGCTTAATTGCGCGGGTTCAATACAAACCGTGAAGTTTCGGCACCAATACAGCTTTTTTCTTTGCCTCCTTAGCTCAGCTGGCAGAGCAGCGGACTCTTAATCCGTGGGTCACAGGTTCGATCCCTGTAGGGGGCATCTAAATACAACAGGAAAAGCCTTGAGTAAAGGCTTTTTTCGTATCTGTTCTACTTTTGTTCTACCAATGGATAGTAAATTAAAAATTTTATGAACACACTTTCCATACAAATCTAATCTTATGACATTCTTCAAAAAATTTTTTAAAAATTAAAACAAAAGTCTTGCTTTTCTTTTAATTTATGTTATACTTGTTCTTGTATCTAATACAAGTTTATCAAAAGAGGAGTTCAGATGGATACAAAATTCTCAGTTGCTTTGCATATCTTAACAATGATTAGTGAAAGCAAGGAAACATTAAGTTCTCAAGCACTAGCTATTAGTGTTGGGACTAACGCTAGTTACATTAGAAAGGTGATTGCCTTGTTGAAAAACGCAGATTTGATTCATTCCCAGCAAGGAAAAACAGGCTATCAACTCAGTAAGTCTCCAAAGAAAATGACTTTACTAGAGATCTACTATGCTACTCAAGAAATCAATCACATCAGTTTATTTCCTGTTCATCAAAATAGTAATCCAGATTGTCCCGTTGGAAAACATATCCAAGGAGCAGTTTCACCGCTTTTCGCTAGTGCCGAATCTCAATTAGAGAAGGAATTAGCAAATCAAACTTTAGAAGATGTCATTGACAATCTATATAAACAAGCTAAACAAGTCCAAAACTGATTTGATAACAAGTCAGTTTTTACTGGAAATAACATGAACTTGTATCAAATACAAGTATATTTAGTCGTATTAAAAAAGAAAAGAGAAATCACATGAAAGCCGCACAACATACTACTTATAACAAAAATAATATCACACTGAACATCACAGAAATCGCTAAACCAAGTATCACAGATAAACAAGTCTTGGTGAAAGTATCCGCAGCTGGGGTTAATCCTCTCGATAACATGATCTCTCGTGGTGACGTTAAGATGATTGTTCCTTACAAACTTCCTCAAACTGCGGGGAATGAAGTAGTCGGTATCGTTGAGGCGACAGGTAGACAAGTCAAAAATTTCAAAGTCGGAGACCGAGTTTTTGGACGTCTCCCACTCGACCAAATTGGCGCCTTTGCAGAATACCTAGCTGTCAATAGCCAAGCCTTAGCCAAGGTTCCAGACTATCTATCAGACGAGGAAGCTGGTGCTGTTCCTCTTACTGCCTTGACTATCATGCAAGCTCTTGACCTCATGGGCGCTCAAGCTGGGAAAACGATCTTTATTTCTGGTGGGACTGGTGGTGTCGGTGGAATGGCCATTCCGATTGCCAAGGCCAAAGGTTTGAAGGTCATTACCAACGGTTCTGGAGATAGCGCTGAGCGTGTCTTGAAACTAGGAGCAGATAGATTTATCGATTACAAAACAGAGGATTATACAAAAACTGTTAGTCAGGTGGATTATGTCCTCGATACTCTCGGTGGAGCTGAAACTGAAAAACAAATGTCTATCATGAAAAAAGGTGGTCATCTTGTTTCACTTCGTGCCATGCCAAACGGTGCCTTTGCCAAACGCATGAATCTACCAAAATGGAAACAAATCTTACTTGGACTAGCGGGTCGCAAATTTGATAAGATGGCAGAAAAATATGGCGTCCACTACCATTTTATCTTTGTAGAAAGCAATGGCGCTCAATTACAAGAGGTAGCTGACCTCTTTAGTAAATTAGAAATCAAACCCTCTATCGATACAGTTTACCCATTTGAAGAGGTAAATAGCGCATTAGACAAAGTCGCTAATGGTCGCTCACGTGGAAAAACAGTTCTCAGCTTTAAGAAATAAAAAAGGAAAAAATCATGTCATATATTACAACAAAAAATCAATACATCACAGTCGACGGGAACAAAATCGCTTATCGCGAACTCAGTAAAGGCAAATCAAAACTACCTCTTCTGATGCTGGTCCATTTGGCAGCAACTCTCGATAACTGGGATCCTAAACTCTTAGACCTGATTGCTGAAACGCACCATGTCATTGTAGTCGATCTTCCTGGTGTTGGAGCTAGTCAGGGCAAAGTTGCTCCGACTATTCCTGGAATGGCTAAGCAGACAATTAACTTTGTAAAAGCCCTTGGTTACAAGAAAATCAATCTCCTAGGTCTTTCTATGGGAGGTATGATTGCCCAAGAAATCATCCGAATCAAGCCTGCTCTAGTCAATCGTTTAATCTTGGCTGGAACAGGACCTCGAGGCGGAAAAGAGGTTGATAAGGTCACAGGAAAAACCTTTAACTATATGTTTAAAGCTGGACTCAAGCGCATCAATCCTAAACGCTATATCTTCTATAATCATGATGAACAAGGGAAAATTGAAGCCTTGAAAGTCCTAGGACGAATGAGGATGAGAACAAAGGAATTTGCAGATAAAGACATGAACCTATCAGGATTCCTAACTCAACTTAAAGCTATTAAACGGTGGGGGAAAGATTCTCAAGACGACCTAACATTTATCACTCAATCAACCTTAATCGTCAACGGCGACAAGGATATGCAGGTTCCAACGGAAAATTCTTATGATATGCATGCAAAAATCGAAAATAGTAAGCTCATCATCTATCCAAATGCTGGCCACGGTTCGATTTTCCAATATGCAGACGAATTTTCAACAGAACTAATAGCTTTCTTGGAGGACTAAGATGGTCAAAACGGTTCTGATTACAGGTGCTACTGACGGTATCGGTAAACATTTGGCAAAGAAATTGGCCAGTGAAGGCCATCATGTCATCCTTCATGGTCGAAATCCTCAAAAACTTGAGCTGGCGCTTCAAGAGGTTCGGGCAGTTTCCTTGAGAGGCAGAGTTTCTAGCTACTTGGCAGATTTTTCAAAATTAGATGATGTTTATCGATTTCTGGAGGAAATCAAGCGAAACTTTCAAAGTATCGATGTCTTATTTAACAATGCAGGCATATATGCTGGAAAAGAACGAAAAGCGAGTACTGAAAATGTCGAGTTGACTTTTATGTTATCCGTTCTGGTTCCCTATATTTTAACAACTGAGCTAAGTCCCTTGTTAGAAAAAGCGTCTGACGGCCGTGTCATTGATACTTCTTCCTATATGCATCATTTTGCCAAGGTCAAGGATTTAGACTTTGGATTTGAGAACAACTATAATCCCGGATTGGCCTATAATAATTCCAAACTTTACACTATTTGGATGACACGCTATCTAGACAGAGACTTCTTTTTAAGTGGTTCAAGCATCACCGTCAATTCTTACCATCCTGGCTTAATTTCAACCAACTTAGGGAGTGATTCCAGTTATGAAAAGACGAAAAAGTCTCTCTTTGGACGTTTGATAAAATAATTTTCCAAAGATCTAGACGAGGGAATTGAAACAGGCTACTATCTTACATTTTCAGAAGAAATCACTGGTTTGACTGGCTACTATTTTGATGATAAGAAAATAAAATCTGTATCTGAAAAAGGCTATACTTTTGAGAAAGCTCAAGATTTAATCAATTACTGTAATGATAAAATTGAGTTATTTAAACAGAAATATGTTGAGTTTGATTAAAAATTTAATACAAGAGGAAGACTGGACAGAAACTCAATTTCAGGAGAAAACGAAGTAAATCTCCCCACAATGAAACGCATAATATCAAGGTCTTCAAAACTGGATACTATGCGTTTTTTCTGATTTCAAAGACTTTTTCTAACCTCTTTTTTTGCTTCCTATCTCCCCTTCTTCATAATATATTTTCTTACAGGTGCTTCAACCATTTGAACGATTTCAAATCCTTCTTTTTGGTAAAGATTCTGAGCTCTTTGATTTGCCTCGAAGACATTTAGAGAAATACTATCTATGTCTCCATTTTTAAAGGCCAAACTAACAAATTTCCTTAAAGCCTGGCCACCTAAGCCTTGCCCCTGTTTCTGGGGATTGATAAAAAATCTCCCGATATGAAGATTCCTACCTTCTAGCCTGATTTTCTGGATAAGCCCGACAAACTCTTGTCCTTCAAAGATTGAAAAGATTCCTTCCAAATCTTGCAAGACTTGAATTGTCAAGGGAAAAGGAATCATTGTTCCCATCCATTGTTCTTGAAAAGATTTGCCAAGAGAGTTGGACCATTTGCATACGAGCTGAGCGTTTTCAGTGCTCACCTTTTCTTCAAAACGAATTATCATCTTGACCTCACCATCTTATCTATGTTTCTCCATTATACTACTTCTCCTATTTTTTACGAATAGATAAGTATGATTGATTTTTATTTTTTTCTTGTCGGGAGCATTCTCGCTTCCTTTCTTGGTTTGGTCATTGACCGTTTTCCAGAGCAATCCATTATCAGTCCAGCTAGTCATTGTGATTCCTGTCAAACTCGCTTGCGTCCCTTAGATTTGATTCCTATTGTATCGCAGGTCTTCAATCGCTTTCGCTGTCGCTACTGCAAGGTTCGCTATCCTGTTTGGTATGCCCTCTTTGAACTAGGCTTGGGGCTCCTCTTTCTGGCCTGGTCTTGGGGAGTGTTTTCCTTGGGGCAAGTCATACTAATCACTGCTGGCTTGACCTTGGGCATCTACGACTTTCGCCATCAGGAATATCCCTTACTAGTCTGGATGACTTTCCACCTACTCCTAATGGCCTGCTCTGGCTGGAATCTAGTCATGGTCTTCCTCCTTGTCCTTGGAATCATGGCTCATTTTATCGATATCCGCATGGGTACAGGGGATTTTCTCTTTTTAGCTTCTTGTGCTCTCGTCTTTAGCGCAACCGAATTACTGATCTTGATTCAGTTTGCTTCTGCGACGGGAATTCTAGCCTTTCTCCTGCAAAAGAAAAAGGAAAGACTTCCTTTTGTTCCTTTCCTCTTACTTGCTGCTTGCGTGATTATTTTTGGTAAGCTACTGCTTGTTTGATAAAGTCCTCAATCGGCTCTCCTTGGTGGAGAGCTTTTACAATTTTCGAACCAACTATAACGCCATCTGACACCGCATTAAAGCGTTCTACATCAGCTTGACTTGATACACCAAATCCTGTCAATACTGGAATGTCAGCCACTTGATGCAATTGCGCCAAGTGCTTGTCCAAGTCTGCACGGTAATTGCCTGATTTCCCTGTCACCCCATTGATGGCAACGGCATAGACGAATCCCTCCGCTCCTTCAATCAACTCTTTTTGGCGCTCAATTCCTGTGGTCAAGCTTACTAAAGGAATCAAAGCAATGTCTGTGTCTGCCAAAAAAGGCTCTACAAAGTTGGCATGCTCATGAGGAAGGTCTGGAATAATCAAGCCCTTAACCGCTGTATCAGCCAAATCTTTGACAAAGTTCTCCACACCGTACTGAAAGAGGGGGTTGAAGTAGGTCATGATGACCAGCGGAACCTCTGTTTGAATAGTTTTCAAGGTTTCAACCAAAGACTGGGTAGAGGTCCCGTGGGCTAAACTGCGCAAGCCAGCTTCTTCTATAACAGGTCCATCTGCAACAGGATCTGAAAAGGGAATGCCCACTTCAATTGCAGAGACACCCAAATCTTCTAAAAAGTGGATTGTTTCAGCTAGACCATCCAAACCTTTCTCATGGTCTCCAGCCATGATATAGGGAACAAAAATTCCTTTTCCAGCTGCTTTTATAGCCTTTAATTTTTCTGTTAGTGTCTTAGGCATGAGCTTCTCCCTTCTTTGCTGCATCTGCTTCCAAGCGGTCTTTGACTTGAACCACATCCTTGTCCCCACGACCTGATAGGCAGACAATCATGGATTTGTCTGGTCCAAGTTCTTTGGCCAATTTCACCGCAAAAGCAATAGCATGGCTAGATTCCAAGGCTGGTATAATCCCTTCCACACGAGACAAGAGTTGGAATCCTTCCAAGGCTTCTTCGTCTGTCACAGGGACATAGCTGGCACGTTTGATATCGTGGTAGTGAGAATGTTCTGGACCGATACCAGGATAGTCCAAACCTGCTGAGATAGAGAAGGCTTCAAGAATTTGACCATGAGCATCTTGGAGCACATCCATGAGAGAACCGTGAAGAACACCAGGACGACCCTTGGTCAAGGTAGCTGCGTGATGCTCCGTATCCACACCAAGTCCTGCTGCTTCAGCCCCATACATAGCTACAGACTCATCTTCTACAAAGGGATGGAAGAGCCCAATAGCATTAGAACCACCACCAACACAGGCTACTAGGGCATCTGGCAGATTTTTACCTGTCAAGTCACGGTACTGTTGTTTAGCCTCTCGACCGATGACACTTTGGAAGTCACGAACGATTTCTGGGAATGGATGAGGCCCCAAGGCAGAACCAAGGATATAGTGGGTATCATCGATATTAGCTACCCATGAACGAAGGGCTGCATTGACCGCATCCTTGAGCACGCGCGAACCGTCTGTTACAGCCTCGACCTTGGCTCCCAAAAGTTCCATACGGAAGACATTGAGGGCTTGGCGTTTAACATCTTCCTCACCCATATAGATGGTACATTCCATGTTAAAGAGGGCCGCAGCTGTTGCAGTTGCTACACCGTGCTGACCAGCACCTGTTTCAGCGATAATTTTCTTTTTACCCATGCGTTTAGCCAGAAGAACTTGTCCCAAGGCATTGTTAATCTTGTGAGCCCCTGTATGGTTGAGGTCTTCACGTTTAAGATAAATCTTGGCTCCGCCGATATGCTGGGTCAAGTTTTTTGCGTAGTAAAGAGGAGTTTCACGCCCCACATACTGGCGCAAGAGTTGGTTTAATTCCTCTTGGAAACTTGGGTCTGCCTGACTTTCACGGTAGGCTTTCTCTAACTCCAAAACTGCTGTCATCAATGTTTCTGGTATAAAACGTCCGCCGAATTTCCCGTAAAATCCATCTTTATTTGGTTCTTGATATGCCATTCTTTGCCCTCTCTATAAATCTTCTAATCTTTTCCTGATCTTTTTGTCCATTTGTCTCCACTCCGCTTGATACATCTACTGCATAGGGAGTAAAGTGTTGAATTGCTTGTGCTACATTATCTTCATTAAGCCCACCTGCGATAAAGAAGGGCTGTGCTATTCCTGTCGTATCCAATTTCCCCCAGTCAAAGGTCTGGCCACTCCCTGCCACAGGGGCATCAAAGAGTAGATAGTCTGCCTGAGAATTGGACACATGACCCTCTCCATCGACTTGAACAGCCTGAATACTGGCACAAGGCAAATCCTCAAACACATCATCCGCTATCTGGCCGTGAACTTGAACCAAGTCCAAGCCAACTTTTTCAATCGCTTCTAGTAGTTCTGCTCGACTTGGTGAAACAAATACACCAACCTTTTTAACGTTCACAGGAATGAGCTTCGCCAGCTCAGCAGACTCTTCCAAGGTCACCTGTCTTTTACTAGGTGCAAAGACAAAACCGATGTAGTCTGCTCCTGCTGAAACGGCTGTTGCCACCGCTTCTTTGGTAGATAGTCCACAAATCTTAACCTTTGTCAATCTGCAACTCCTTGATTCTTTGAGCCACATCCTCTGCCTGCATGAGAGCTGTCCCTACTAAAATTCCGTTAAAGTATGGTGCTACTCGTTCCGCATCCTGCCCTGTGAAAATAGCAGATTCAGAAATGTAATAGCGACCTTCTTCAAAGTGCTGGGCCAAATCTACACTGGTCTGCAAGTCGACTTCAAAGGTGGTCAAATTGCGGTTATTGACCCCAATAATCTCAGCTCCAAGTCTGTGAGCTACCTCTAGTTCAGCTAGATTGTGAGTCTCCACCAAGACTTCCAGACCAAGCTCAGTCGCATAGTCGTACAGTTCCTTGAGGCGTTCTTCTGACAAGGCTGCCACAATGAGCAAGATGACTGTCGCACCTTCATTACGAGCACGGATGATTTGTTTTTCATCGATGATAAAGTCCTTGTTGAGCGTCGGAATTCCTACCTGACTGGAAATCTCTCGCAGATAATCCAAATGTCCTTTAAAGAAAACCTCATCTGTCAAAACCGATATCATCACTGCGCCATTCGCTTCATAAGTCTGGGCCTGTTGCACAATATCCACATCAAGATTGATATCTCCCAGACTAGGGCTAGCTTTCTTGACCTCAGCGATTACCTGTAAACGGTTCTGGTGATTCTTCAAAAATTCAGCCAAGCGATAGGTCTGGCGTAGGGGCTGGATTTCCTCCAGCTCCATCTGCTCAACCTCACGCGCCTTCTGCTCCAAAATTCGTGCTAAAAATTCCTGACTCATTTTTGGTACTCCTGTAACAGTCTGAGTTTTTCAAGAGCCTTGCCACTAGCAATCACTTGACGAGCTAAGGCAACTCCATCCTTGATATTATCTACCTTACCATTAGCATAGAAACCAAGACCAGCATTTAAAACTGTCGTTTCCAAGAATGGACTTGCTTCATTTTTAAGAACGCTGAGCAAAATTTCTGCATTTTCCTGAGCATTCCCTCCACGAATATCTTCGATAGCGTAGCGCTCCATCCCTAAATCCTCTGGAGTAAAGCTTGATAAGGTGATTTCGCCATTTTCAAGAAGTGCAATCTTGGTTGTTCCATTCAAACCAGCTTCATCCAATCCTTCTGGTCCAGCAACCACGATGGCACGTTTGCGACCCATATTTTTCAAAACCTGAGCTGTACTTTCTAGAAGTTCTGGACGACTAATTCCAAGAAGCTGTGTTTCCAAAGCCATTGGGTGAATTAGTGGACCAGTCAAGTTCATAATCGTTGGAATCCCCAATTCCAAACGAGCCGGCATAATGTATTTCATAGCTGGGTGCATATTTTTGGCAAAGAGAAAGACGATTCCAGTTTTATCAAAGACCTTACCTAGTTCAGCTGGTTTGAGATCAAGATTGATGCCCAAGGCTTCGAGAACATCTGCAGAACCAGATTTAGAAGAAATCGAGCGGTTACCGTGTTTGGCCATATGAACACCACCACCAGCCAAGACAAAGGCTGCAGTTGTGGAGATGTTAAAGCTGAAAGACTTGTCCCCACCTGTACCACAGTTGTCCATGGCATCATGAATTTCAGTTGGAATGTGTTGGGCATGCCCTCTCATGACTTGGGCAATGGCTGTGCGTTCTTCAGGTGTTTCCCCCTTCATCTTAAGAGCCAAAAGGAGAGAAGCAATCTGCGCCTCCGTTACACGGCCAGTTACGATACGCTCAATGACGTCCGTCATTTCCACACCTGATAAATTTTCAAATTTTGCTAATTTTTCAATAATCTCTTTCATCCTAGTTTCCTCACTTTACAACCTTCTCGATAAAATTCCGAATAGAAGACAAGCCATCTGGCGTTCCAATGCTCTCTGGATGGTACTGGAAGCCATAAATCGGTAGGTTTTTATGTTGAATCCCCATGATGGCTTGGTCATCAGTCGAACGAGCTGTCACTTCAAAGTCTTCTGGCATTTCTTCAATTAAAATGCTGTGGTAACGCATGACCGCACGGCCATCCTCAATACCTTGATACAAAACAGATGGCGCTTCAAAGCTGATATTGCTCTGTTTCCCATGCATGACTTTTGGAGCCAAACCTAACTTACCACCAAAGACTTCTGCAATGGCTTGGTGGCCCAAACAAATCCCTAGAATTGGTTTCTTACCTGCAAAGTCACGAATCATGTCTTCCATCTTTCCAGCATCAACTGGCCAACCAGGACCAGGAGAAAAGACCAGACCATCTGCTTTTTCAGCTTCTTCATACAGCTTGGGATCATCATTTCTCAAGACCTGTACTTCTGCAAAGTTCCCAATATATTGGGCCAAGTTATAGGTAAAAGAATCATAGTTGTCAATCAATAAAATCATGGTCTTAGTTCTCCAATTCTAGTCATAGATTTAGCTTTGTTAATGGTTTCTTGGTATTCGTTTTGGGCGATAGAGTCATAGACAATCCCTGCCCCAGCCTGCACATAGGCTGTTTGATTTTTAAGAATCATGGTTCGGATGGCAATGGCGAAATCCATATCACCCGTCGCAGACAAGTAGCCAATTGCTCCTGCGTATACGCCCCGTTTTTCCGTTTCCAGTTCATAGATGCGTCTCATCGCTCGAATCTTTGGTGCTCCAGAAACGGTTCCAGCAGGAAGTGTTGCTTTCAAGGCATCCATAGCAGTGAGTTCTGGAAGCAAACGCCCCTTGACCACACTGGTCAAATGCATAACATAACGGAAGAGCTCCACTTCCATATACTTGGTGACTTGGACACTGGCCGTTTCAGAGATACGGCCAATATCATTACGACCCAAGTCTACTAACATCCGATGCTCTGCTGTTTCCTTCTCATCCGAAAGCAGGTCTGTCGCCAAAGCCTTGTCTTCTTCATCCGTAGCTCCTCTTGGTCGCGTACCTGCAATCGGATTGGTTGTCACAATGCCATTTTTGACAGAAACCAAACTTTCTGGACTAGCTCCGATGATTTGATAATCCCCAAAATCATAGAAATAAAGGTAATTAGAAGGATTAGTCACGCGGAGATTTCTGTAGAAGTCAAATGGATTTCCAGTAACTTCTGCTGAGAAACGCTGGCTGAGTACGCATTGAAACATATCCCCGTTACGAATTAAATCACGAGCTGTTTCCACCATTTCCTCAAACTTCTGAGGAGCGATATGGGGTTTGAAGTCTAACGGAGATAGATCCAAGTCTTCAAATTCATTTGGATCAGGAATGCGTAATTCCTCAAGCACTTGGTTCAAGGCTTTTTCCAAGTCTTCTTGACTACGCTCACTATAGAGAGCATCCTCGATAACATGAATTTTTTCCTTCTTATGGTCAAAGACCATGTAGCTCTCATAGACGAAGAAATGCATGTCTGGCGTCCCAATTGTATCTTCAGGAATTTGACCAATTTTTTCATAAAGCGAAATCATATCGTAACTAACAAAACCAATTGCCCCACCACCAAAAGGGAGATCTGAATTATGCTGGCTCTTATGAGTCACTTGATAAAGGAAATCCAAGGGATCCCGATCAATCACTTGACCATTTTGATAAAGAACTCCATTTTCAAACTTAATCTCAAAAACTGGATTATAGGCTAAGATAGAAAAACGAGCGGTTTCCTTGTCTCTCGGAATACTCTCTAAGATAACCTTGTGTTGCCCCTTTAGGCGCATATAAGCCAAGATTGGTGATAAGACATCTCCATGAATGATTCGTTCCATTGTAATTTCCCTTTCGATTCTTTTCTTTGTAGACTTTTAGTCTTAATTTATGATTTTTTCTATTTCCCTTAAATAGTGCGGACGGGAGGTAAAATTATCCAGTGGATGATTTTAGAAATCCATGAAATGAAAGACCTAATTTTTGAGCTCCTCGCTCATTCATTTCTAGGCTCAGGCTAAAATAGTTCCCCGAACTATTTTACTCTCAAAAATTCCGTTCTCGAGAAGCATCTTTGCTTCTCGAGAATACCACTATGGCGGGAAATATCTTTTAAAAGCTCACTTCGTTCGCAAATTTTTTGTAGCAGTCTATTTAATGATGAAAAATAATTTAAAACTTAACAGCAGGACCTATAATAAAAATACAAAAAATCCCCACACAAAATAGCTTGCGTGAGGACGAAATTCGCGGTGCCACCTCAATTATAGGATTTCTCCTATCTCTCATTCCTGTCTCAGAAACCTCTTGTAACAGGCTGTGCGATAAAGGGCACTCCCTTGAGAATTATGTTTTCTTCTCTTGTTTCAGATGGACCCAACCTTACAACTTTCTCTACTTGTTTCCAGCAACCACAAGCTCTCTGTGAGAGAAAAGACTGTAATTTTTCCATCTTTTATTTTTTAGCTTCTAGGTAGTCTGCAATCGCAGCTACGTCCTTATCTCCACGACCAGAGACATTGATGAAGAGATGTTCATCTCGGTACACCTTTATACTCTTCGAAAATCAAATTTAAACCGCGTCAACGTCGCCTTGCCGTACTCAAGTACAGCCTGCGGCTAGTTTCCTAGTTTGCTCTTTGATTTTCATTGAGTATTGCTAGCTTTTTTCCTTGATAGTTAGAATATTTCCACTTTCTATCGCTATCATGTTACGAAAAAAGCCCACACACAGAATATACTTCTGTGTGAGGGCGTTGGTAACGCGGTGCCACCTCAATTATAAAGGAACTATCTCCTTTACATCTCTACCTTGTCTAACAACAAGTTGCACTGTAAGGTGTGCGCACCGAATTTTCATTGTTTCAAATTCATTTTTAAAATCAGCCCACTTTCACTACTTCCAACCACCTGTTCACAATCACCACAGGCTCCCTGAAGATCAAAAATAGTTACTTTTCTGATTTATTGAACTTATTTTAATACTTTGTTTTTTCTTTGTCAAGACTTTTTTACGATTTTTTTGATAAAGTTAGCACTTTTTCAGAAACTGTTTTGAAAGTCTCAATGATATAGTCCACTTCTTCATCACTTAGTTTAGTGTGAAGAGGGAGCGTAATTTCATTTTCAAAGAAGGCATAAGCCTTAGGATAGTTCGCCATATCAAAGCCAAGATTCTTATAAGCTGTCAAGAGCGGAAGTGGCTTGTAATGTACGTTACTTGCAATTCCTGCTTTAGCCAATTCTTGGATGATAAGATTGCGTTCTTCTAGGCTTGCTCCTTCTACATGGGTGATGTAGAGATGGCGTGAAGATTCAACAGTATCAGTCTTGTGCGCCAATGGACGAATGCGAGAACCTGCAAAACCACGATCATAGCGGTCCACGACATCCTTACGACGTTCTAGCAAACTTGGGTAACGGCCCAATTGTACCAACCCAAGTGACGCCATGATATCGGTCATATTGCACTTGTAGGCTGGTGTGACGATATCGTATTCCCATGAACCCAGTTGCATCTTGGCAAGAGCATCCTTAGTTTGTCCGTGAAGGGAAAGAATTTGGAATTCCTTGTACATCTCTTCGTCATCAATCGCTGGATTGGCCTTCCAAGTGGCACTTCCACCTTCTGCAGTTGTAAAATTCTTAACGGCATGGAATGAGAAGGAAGTAAAGTCAGCGATAGAACCAGCTGGTTGCCCTTTATAAGTAGATCCCAAAGCATGGGCACTATCAGACACGATCACGATACGGCTAAAGGCCTTTTGCCACTTGCTTGAAGCAGTAAAGAGGTCACGTTTGTTTTCCACTACTTGGAATAAACGGTCATAGTCGCAAACAATCCCCGCAAGCTCAACCGGAATAATCACCTTAGTCTTTTCAGTAATAGCTTGCTCAAGCAGGTCATAGTCCATCTCAAACGTATCTACTTGGATATCCACCATGACAGGGGTTGCTCCTACGTGAGTGATGACACTACATGAAGCTGTATAGGTCATGGCTGGAACGATGACTTCATCACCAGGTCCCACTTCCAAAACGCGTAAAATCAACTCAAGAGCGGCAGTCGCAGAGTTAAGACAGACAGTCTTGGGCGTCTGTGTGTATTGAGACAAGCGACGCTCCAGTTCTTTTGTCTTAGGACCTGTTGTAATCCAACCAGAACGCAGGGTATCCGCTACTTCAGCAATTTCTGCTTCCGTAATATCGGGTGGTGAAAATGGAATATTGTAATTTGGCATTGATTTGCTCCTTTTATCTGTACTCATTTTCTCATGACTACTTTATTTTAGCACTTCAAACACGGTTTGAAACATGATTTTGATGTCTCCAAGGAAACTAAATTCTCGGAGATAAGTGAGGTTATAGCGCATCTTTTCAGGAAGAACATGCTCTATATAGACTTGGTCAACTGACAGGCCTTTATCCGTCATTTGACTGATGATAGTGTCCTCATCCTTATAGTTGATGCTGGCTGGAGAGGTAATCCCTGCTGGTAAAAGCAAGGTCGCCATCATTTCAGGGCTATACTGCTCTGTGTAACGTGGAACTTCAGGACGCGTCCCTACAAAGGACATCTCGCCTTTAAGAACATTGACCAACTGAGGCAGTTCATCCAAACGGACACGGCGGATAAAATTGCCAACCTTGGTAATGCGGCTATCGTTAGCAGAAGTCACCAGACTGCCTTTTTTGTCCGCATCCGTCACCATGGTACGGAACTTCCAAATCTTGAAAGGTCGATTGTACTGGGTCACGCGCTCTTGTTTGTAAATCACTGGCCCCTTGCTATCCAACTTGATCCATATGCTCAAGATGAGAAAGATAGGAGAGGTCAGAACCAGTAAGACCAAGGCTAGGACCCAGTCCAAGCAACGCTTGAAAATCAGCGAACCCTTCCTTTTAGAGACAAGCTGGTAGTAAGACTCAACCTCGCTTGATTTCATTTCCACAGGCAAGTCTTCCCATTTCAGCATGCTGTTTCTCCTTTGTGTTTATTATACTATTTGTCAACATTTTTCATTATACCACAAAATGGAAAAGGCGGTGAAAGAAATCTGTAATTTGAAGGATTTCCTTCTTACACTCAATGAAAATCAAAGTACAGCTTTTAGGTTGCAGATAAAGCTGACCTGGCTTGAATAGATTTTCAAAGAGTATTAAGACATGGCACCCGCCTGCAAACTATACATCTTGTGATAGGTTCCTCCCAGATCCAAGAGTTCCTCATGGGTTCCGATCTCGATGATGCGCCCCTTGTCCAAGACATAGATGCAGTTGGCGTCTTGGATGGTAGAAAGGCGATGAGCGATGGCAATGGTTGTCCGTCCCTGTCTCATCTTAGCCAGAGAAGCTTGAACCAAACTTTCTGTTTCAGAGTCAATATTGGCTGTCGCTTCATCCAAAATCAATATTTTAGGCTGACTGGCGACTGTTCTAGCAAAGGCAAGAAGCTGGCGCTGACCAGTAGAGAAGCTTGAACCACGCTCGGAAACAGGTGCATCATAACCCTGAGGAAGTTCTTGAATAAAGGAATCTGCATCCACGAAAGTTGCCGCAGCCTGAACCTGCTCATCACTGATCTCTTGGTACATGGCGATATTGGACTTGATGGTTCCATGATAGAGGAAGGGATCCTGCAAGACCAGACCGATGTTTTTTCTCAACTCTTCCTGACTATAGTTCCTGATATCCACATCATCCAAGAGAACTCTCCCTGACTGGAATTCATAAAAGCGCATAAGGACATTGATAATCGAAGATTTCCCAGAACCTGTATACCCCACAAAGGCAATGGTCTCACCCTTGTTAACGGAGAAGGAAATGTCATCCAGAATCGGATGTTTTCCATTATAAGAGAAACATACATGTTCAAAACGGATATTGCCTTCTTGGATTTTAGCTTGCCCATCATTTTGAAGGGGCTCATAGGTCTTCTCATCAATCAAAGCAAAAACACGACCTGCAGAAACCATAGAAGTTTGCAGGGTTGAAAAGTTTTGCGTTACCTCAATCAGAGGATCAAAGAGACGATTGATGTACTGGATAAAGGCATACATGGTTCCTGCTGTTATTCCCAGATAAAGTCCACGATAGCCAAAATAGGCCATTAAAACTGCATATCCTAGGAGTTTCAGCAAACTCATGGCAGGACGCAAAAAGAGGGCATCCAAGGCTACAGAACGGTTGGCATAGACCAAGTGTTCTTGGTTAATCTCATCAAATTCTGCCTGCAGGCGCTTCTCTTGATTAAAGGCCTGGATTATTCTGATTCCCTCGATATTTTCAGCCAGCTTGCTATTGATATCTGACAAAAGACTTCTGGTTTTTTCGATAATCTTGACGGATTTTTTCCGATAGAGATTGACCAAAAGGAAAATCAAGGGGAGAAAGAGCAAGACTAAAGCAGTCAAACGAAAATCCAACACCAACATGGTATAAAGCGTTGTCAGAAAGATAAAAACTGCTGAGATAAAACTGGATAAAATCCCCGAAAACATATCACTGATGGTTTCGGTATCATTGGTCAAACGAGAGACGATGGAGCCTGCTGGCGTCTTGTCAAAATAAGACATGCCCAGCTTTTCCATATTGGCAAAGGCATCGCGACGAATATCTCTGACAATACTGTAAGACACGCGCGCAAAGAGAAGATTGCCGACATACTGAACTAGAGTTTGCAGGATATAAAGGCCATAGTAGACCAGCAAAACGGTCACAGCAAGTTGGTTGAGATTGCTGAGATACTGGTCGATAAAGTGGGAAGCCACAAGGGGAATGACACTTTTAATGACCGTCGTCGCTAGGAGAAAACTGAGTGCCAAAAAGGTCAGGAGACCGTAAGGCTTGAGATAGGACATCAAGCGCTTCAATACAGCCCATTGTTCTTTCTTATTCTGCATCTTCTTCTCCTTTCATTTCCAGCTGCTGAGACTGGTAGGTTTGGGCATACCAGCCATCCAAAGCTAGCAGGTCTTCGTGTGTGCCTCGTTCGATAATCTGTCCATTTTGCAGGACTAAAATCAAATCTGCATGGACAACCGCACTGAGGCGATGGGCAGTGATAATGGTTGTCTTGTCCTTTCGCGTCTCCTTGAGGTTGTCGATAATCGCATACTCTGTCTTGGCATCCACAGCGGACAAGGAATCATCTAAAATCAAGATATCAGGGTCTAAAATCATCGCCCGACTCATAGCTAGACGCTGCTTTTGACCTCCAGAAAGACTGACTCCTTTTTCACCAATCAACGTATTAAATCCCTGAGGCATGGCTATAATATCTTGATAAACTTGGGCTAGCTTGGTCGCTTCCTCGACCGCTGAAAGGGACAAGTTAGGATTGCCAAAGCGGATATTGTCTAAAATCGAAGTCGCAAAGAGAAACTGGTCCTGAGGAACATAGCCCATAAGACTACGAAGATCTGTCAGACGATAGTCCCGAATATCGTGGCCATTCAGATAAATAGCTCCCTTATCCACATCGTATTCACGCAAGAGGAGTTTGATCAAGGACGTTTTCCCAGAGCCTGTTTGCCCGACCAAGCCCAGTGTTTGCCCTTTTTTCAAACTAAAGTGAACATTTGTCAGCGTTTCCTCATTTTCAAAGGCAAAGCTATCAATGGCATACTGCAAGCGCCCATTTTCAATACCATCTAAAAGAAACTCAGGGTCTTGTACAGGTGATTCCTGAGACAAGAGTTCCTCAATCCGCTGGTAAGAAACCTTCCCTCGCTGGGTAATATTAAAGAGGAAGCCGATGGCCATGAGAGGCCAAACCAGCATATCCAAATAGCTGATAAAGGTAACCAGATTTCCAACCGTAATCTGCCCTTTCTGAACCATCAAGGAGCCGACCAAGAGGGTTAACACATAGGATGAACCAACAAACAAGAGAACCATAGGGTCAAAGAGACTATCGTATTTCATGGTTTGGAGGTTCTTTTGGAAGGTCAATTCATTGACTGCCTGGAAAGACTTGAGCTCGTTCGCCTGGTAACCGAAAGACTTGGTCACTTTAATACCTGATACGGACTCCTGTACCTTGTTATTAAGTTCAGAAAAGGCAGCCTGTGATTCGGCAAAGGCCTTGTGGGTCTTTCTCCCTAGACGACTGGTCGCATAAGCCATGAAAGGTAAGGGTAAAATGGCAACTAGGGTCATTTGCCATGAGATGCTAAAGAGCATGGTCAGCAAGGTCACTAAAGCCGTGATAGAGGCATCCACCGCAGACATAACACCGCCCCCTGCCAGACGAGTCAAGGCATTGATATCGTTGGTTGCGTGTGCCATCAGGTCCCCCGTCCGATAGGTTTGATAAAAGGCTGGAGACATTTTTGTGAAATGCTCAAACAAGCGAGAGCGCATAATCTGCCCCAAACGGTAGGAAGTTCCAAGGATATACATACGCCAAACATAGCGCAGATAATACATCCCAAAGGCCGCAAGAAGTAAGTAAAATAGGTCAAGAAGGAGATCCTGCTGGGTTAATTGCCCCGATGTGATAGCATCAATGACCCGTCCCATAACCATAGGGGGAATGAGATTAAGAACGGAAACCAAGACCAAGGCCACGATTCCGACTAGATAACGGCGTTTTTCGAGTTTGAAAAACCACCAAAGTTTTTGAATAATGGACATAAAATCCCTTTCTGATTGCAAATGGAAACCTGAGGCCAATACTCAATGAAAATCAAAGAGCAAACTAGGAAACTAGCCGCAGGCTGCTCAAAGCACTGCTTTGAGGTTGTAGATAGAACTGACGAAGTCAGTAACCTACATACGGCAAGGCGACATTGACGCAGTTTGAAGAGATTTTCGAAGAGTACAAGACCCCAGGTTTTTCTTATTCATAAGTTACGACTGAGACGACACCCTTGTCATACTCAGCGATAAAAATATTGGCTACATTGTCATGCCCTTGTTTGCTGAGGTTATCAAGCAGCCACTCTTCGCTACGACCAATCGATTCCAAAACATCTACTTGGATCACACCGTCAGTCACAACTGGATACTTAGGATTTTCATCTCCCATTTGGACCACGATGAGTTGGCCATTTTGCTCCTGCACAGCTCGTTTAACTTGCTTCATCTGGAAAATTCCTTGGCTACGAAGTTTGAGAGCAACATCTGCCGCAGACAAACCAACTGAACGACAGGCTTCTGGGTCAATCTGCCCATTTTTGATGAGCAGAGTCGGTTTACCATCAATCAAGCGTTTCACAAAACGAACATTGTTATTGAGCCACTTGAGGGTCAAGACCAAAATCGTCCACATCATCAAAATCACTGCATACTGTAGAATACTGATAGAACTATTGTAAATCACCCCACCGATGATACCACCGAGAACATAGTTCTGAATTTGGTCTGTCGCAGAGTTAGGTGCTAGGTTCCCCTTTCCTGTCACATTGATAACAAAAACAAGCGAGAAGAGCCCCAAGGCCAGTTTGATTAAAATTTCCATATAATTGAGTGTCATTTGTTTACCTCCACCAATTCAATAGCGTCTGTTTGATGCAATTCTAATTTCTCTAAAAGATACTTGTCTGGTTGGCTCCCGTTCATGGCACGGTAGATATTTGGACCTACCTTGACAAGCGCTCCATCAGTGGCTGCAGAAGTATTGACATAGACTTCTGATTTATCCACTCCCAAGTCTTTGGAAACAACCTCTATGAAATGAAGGGAGGTTTGAAATTGATTGTTAGAGGCTTGATTGGTCTGGTATTTTGAAATTGTCACCAAAAGCATGGCCACTAAAGTCAGGGCCAAAATCATGACCAATTCCCGAAACTTAGTCCCCTTTTTATCTCGATAGGCCTTAAAGGCAAAAAATCCTGTGATAGCTAGGAGCACAATCCCAAAGCCAATCATAATTCCATTTTGTTGACTGATTTGGCTAAGCACATAGTCATATGAGTAAAATTTCATTTATTTTCACTCCCTTTCATAAAATCATTCTTACATTATAAACAAAAGAGGGTGATTTTTCAAACCATACGTTGGGGAAATAGACTTATCAGACCAACTTCTCTAACTAATGACTCAAATACCTGTTTCAAGATTCTAATTTTGATAATTGATAAGAATAGACACTAGGAATTATCACTACAAAGAAAAGGGTCAAGAAGAATACCCAGTAAACATATAGTTGCACAAAGGAATTTAGAAACAATAACAATCCTCCTAATACCCAAATTTTTCCAGCTAGGCGATGTGTTTTTCTCCAGTTTCCATCATTCTCCAAGGTCCACGGTAGTCGAATACCGATTATATAATTTCGGTGTGTTTTTGGTAGATAATTTCCAATTACGATCATCACGACTCCCATAAAAATCTGAGCTAGTAGCCCACTCATCATGGAATAACCCAAAGATTCTCCGTATATAGAAATCATTGATAGACAAGATACAAAAGGAATAATCCAGTAAATTAAAATTTGTATTTTTGAACTGATATTGCTAGATTTAGGATCCTTAACCATTAAAAATAGAAGCACCCAATGCATCAAAAGCATGAGAGCCGGCAATCCAAAGATAGCAAACACTTTATGATTGTAGCCATCTGCTTGACCCAGTAGATTAAAATGAGTGGGTATCTCCTCTGGTAATTGATTCCAGAAAACACAACCTACAAGAGAAGGTAGTAGGATGAGAATGCTCGTAAATAATAGCAATTTCTTATTGATTTTTATCTTCATCAAAATGATCTCCTTTCAGATCTGCTAACCAAACCATCATATCCTCTAAAACCGATGTATTTAACTCATAATAAATAAAGTTTTTTTCTTTCATTTCATGAATCAAATCCGCTGCTTTCAAAATCATGAGATGGTGTGAAATAGTTGCATTAGTCAACTCGAATTGACTGGCAATTTCTCCTGCAGATAATCTACCTGCTTTGAGTAAATTTAAAATCTCTCTCCTAACTGGATGAGATAAGGCTTTAAAGCTATTTGCAAAACTCATAATGCCTCCTTTCCCTTTGTAATATTAGTAGGGCTAGGAATAAGCAAGGTAGAACTGATAGCATTCCTGTCGGTGATGGGCCTAAAATCAAGAGGCTTGAAACTTTTTCTCCTGGTAATTGAAAGAGTAACCCAATACCTGCAGTTGCATTGATTGCTCCATGAAATAGGGCAGAAGCCCAGATAGAGCCTGTCTTTTCCAACAACCAGCTCAACAATATTCCTAGGCTAAAACAAAATAGAAACATCGCAACAACTCCCAAAACAGGATAAGAAAAATAAGTAAGGCCATAATTATATCCTTGCAAATTGATTGGTAAATGCCATAGACTCCAAATGAGAGCAAGTAAGACATGAGTCTGGACTAGTGAAAAGCGTCCTCTTAGCACTGGGTAAAGATAGCCCCGCCAACCAATTTCCTCCCCCAATGCAAAGAAACTATTAAGAAAAGGAGCGTAGGTCAAACTAGCTAGGATTTGAATCAAGGCCAAGAAAGATAAGGGAATCGGTGATTGAAGGACTCCTTTTTCTTGTAAAATAGCTTGAATAGATTCAAAACCAAGGCTGAAATTGCTAGGAAATACAAGAAAATAAAGTCCTGCTCCTAAAAAACTGATGACTGCTGGTAACCAGATAGCTAGTAAGTAAAAGCGCCAGTTCCTCTTGAGATTCACAACTAATTTAGATTTGATTCCACTAGGTTGATTCGTGATTTTCCCTAAAATAAAGACTGCAAGCGCAGGCATCCACATGGCTACAATACTAGCAAGCTGACTCCATGGAGAATTTAGACCAACACCACTTAGCCATAGTGCCAGCCATATTATCCAAGCAAGGGAATAAGCCAAGACCACAAAAAGAAGAATTATTCTCTTATTTGACATATATGTAACTTCACTTTCTATTTAGATGTTTTTCTAAATAACATTATACACCTTTCTATTCTAAACACAAGAACTATTTAGATTTTTTTCGAAATAGTTTCAAGAGTTTTTGTTTTCTAAGGATAGAATATAAAGAATAAGTTTCCAAACTAGAAACTCGCTGGCTTTACTTTTTTTTGATAAAATATAAGAAATACATCTAGAAAAGGTAACTTTATGAAACTCATATCATGGAATATTGATTCCCTCAATGCTGCCCTAACTAGTGACTCAGCACGCGCGAAATTATCCCAAGAAGTCCTACAAACCTTGGTCGCTGAAAATGCTGATATCATCGCTATCCAAGAAACCAAGCTTTCTGCCAAGGGTCCTACAAAGAAACACTTGGAAATTTTAGAGGAACTCTTCCCAGGCTACGAAAATACGTGGCGCTCTTCCCAAGAACCTGCCCGTAAAGGCTATGCTGGTACTATGTTCCTCTATAAGAAAGAACTCACACCCACTGTCACTTTTCCAGAAATCGGTGCTCCTTCTACCATGGACTTGGAAGGCCGCATCATCACCTTGGAATTTGATGAATTTTTCGTGACCCAAGTTTACACACCAAATGCTGGCGATGGCCTCAAACGCTTGGAAGAACGCCAAATCTGGGATGTCAAATATGCGGAGTATTTGGCTGAACTAGACAAAGAAAAACCAGTCCTTGCGACCGGTGACTACAATGTGGCCCACAATGAAATCGACCTTGCAAATCCTGCTAGCAACCGCCGTTCACCAGGGTTTACCGACGAGGAACGTGCTGGATTTACCAACCTTTTGGCAACTGGATTTACGGATACCTTCCGTCATGTTCACGGCGATGTACCAGAACGCTACACTTGGTGGGCACAACGTAGCAAAACTTCTAAAATCAACAATACAGGCTGGAGAATCGACTACTGGCTCACAAGTAACCGCATCGCTGACAAGGTAACCAAGTCCGACATGATTGACTCAGGAGCTCGCCAGGATCATACGCCGATTGTCATGGAGATTGAGCTCTAAGGAGAAAGCTAATGGACTATCAAGCTGTCATTCCTGAATTTGTAGTATCTGACCTCGAAAAGTCACGCCACTTCTACTGCGACTTGCTGGGATTTTCTGTCGAATACGAGCGTCCAGAGGAGAAATTTCTCTTCCTCTCGCTTGAAGACTGCCAACTTATGTTAGAAGAAGGCAGCACAGAAGAATTAGCCCAACTAACCTATCCTTTCGGGCGCGGTGTCAATATTTCCTTTGGCATTGAAGATGTCCCTCAGCTCCACCAAAAACTGCTGGAAGCTGACTATCCTATCCATCGTCCGCTGACCAAAAGAGAATTTCGAGTGGGAGATAGCTTTATTTACCCTCATGAATTTGCAATCTTGGATCCAGATGGCTATTTTTTAAGATTTAGCGAATAGAAAAAATCTTTCAAATCAGAAAAAGGCATATTGTCAGATCTTGAAGAATCTTGATAATATGCCTTTTTTGATGGAAAATCCTTCTAAAGTTTAGCCTATAATTGATAATTTGCCCATTTTTTCTTCAATTTGTTCGTTTTTTATCCCAAAACACTAACAAAATATTTGATTTCTAAAGTTATTTAGTGTAAAATAAAAACATTGACGCAAGCCTATTTAAAATTGAATATCGTTTTACTTGTTTATGTCGTGAATTGGCACGACGTTTCTACAAGGTGCCGGAATACCTAACAATAAGTAAGTTAGCTTGAGGGGATGGTCTTTTTTGCCATGCCTATTTTGGGGACTTGCTTAGAGATTAAGTAGGTCTTTTTTCTATTTCTTGCTAGAAACTCTAAACAAGCAAATGGATTGGCTTTTAGACTTTAGGAGGTCTTATGAAATTATTAGAAGAGCGCATCCTCAAGGATGGGCATATCTTGGGTGACAACATCCTCAAGGTAGATTCCTTTTTAACCCACCAAGTTGACTTTAGCTTGATGCGAGAGATTGGTAAGGTTTTTGCAGAAAAATTTGCTTCTGCTGGTATTACCAAAGTCGTAACAATTGAAGCGTCGGGTATTGCCCCAGCCGTTCTTACAGCTGAAGCCTTAAACGTTCCCATGATTTTCGCTAAAAAAGCTAAAAACATCACTATGAACGAAGGAATCTTAACTGCTCAAGTTTACTCCTTTACCAAGCAAGTGACTAGCACCGTTTCTATCGCTGGAAAATTCCTCTCACCAGAGGACAAGGTCTTGATTATCGACGATTTCCTTGCTAATGGCCAAGCTGCTAAAGGCTTAATTCAAATCATCGAACAGGCCGGTGCCACAGTCGAAGCTGTCGGTATCGTGATTGAAAAATCTTTCCAAGATGGTCGTGATTTGCTTGAAAAAGCAGGATACCCTGTTCTATCACTCGCTCGTTTGGATCGTTTTGAAAATGGTCAAGTCGTATTTAAGGAGGCAGATCTCTAATGCAAACTCAAGAAAAACACTCGCAAGCAGCCGTTCTTGGCTTGCAGCACTTACTAGCTATGTACTCAGGATCCATCCTGGTTCCCATCATGATTGCGACAGCCCTTGGCTATTCAGCTGAGCAGTTGACCTACCTGATTTCTACAGATATCTTCATGTGTGGGGTGGCAACCTTCCTCCAACTCCAACTCAACAAATACTTTGGGATTGGACTCCCAGTCGTTCTTGGAGTTGCCTTTCAGTCGGTAGCTCCCTTGATTATGATTGGGCAAAGCCATGGTAGTGGTGCTATGTTTGGTGCCCTTATCGCATCAGGGATTTACGTGGTTCTTGTTTCAGGCATCTTCTCAAAAGTAGCCAATCTCTTCCCATCTATCGTAACAGGATCTGTTATTACTACGATTGGTTTAACCTTGATTCCTGTCGCTATTGGAAATATGGGAAATAACGTTCCAGAACCAACTGATCAAAGTCTCTTGCTTGCAGCTATCACTGTTCTGATTATCCTCTTGATCAACATCTTTACCAAAGGATTTATCAAGTCTATCTCTATTTTGATTGGTCTAGTTGTTGGAACTGCCATTGCTGCTAGCATGGGCTTGGTTGACTTCTCTCCTGTTACAGCAGCACCACTTGTCCATGTCCCAACTCCCCTCTACTTTGGAATGCCAACCTTTGAAATCTCATCTATTGTCATGATGTGTATCATCGCAACGGTGTCTATGGTTGAATCGACTGGTGTTTATCTGGCCTTGTCTGATATCACAAAGGATCCAATCGACAGCACACGCCTGCGCAACGGTTACCGCGCAGAAGGCTTGGCCGTACTTCTCGGAGGAATCTTTAATACCTTCCCTTACACAGGATTTTCACAAAACGTTGGTTTGGTTAAATTGTCAGGTATCAAGACTCGTCTGCCAATCTACTACGCAGCTGGTTTCCTGATTCTCCTTGGACTTCTTCCTAAGTTTGGTGCCCTTGCCCAAATCATTCCAAGTCCTGTCCTCGGTGGTGCCATGCTGGTGATGTTTGGTTTTGTATCTATTCAAGGGATGCAAATCCTCGCCCGTGTTGACTTTGCTAACAATGAACATAACTTCCTCATCGCAGCGGTTTCAATCTCTGCAGGTGTCGGACTCAACAACAGCAATCTCTTTGTCAGCATGCCGACAGCCTTCCAAATGTTCTTCTCAAACGGAATTGTCGTAGCCAGCCTACTTGCCATTGTCCTCAATGCCGTATTAAATCATAAAAAGAAATAAAAAAGAGGTGCGAGCCTCTTTTTTTGTTTATCTATATCCTTACCTGTCGGTCTTCTGACCGCTGGCCTGTGACAAACATGGTAAAGGTTGCCTTGCAGACATTTCTGCCTTCTTGATTGGTGATATCGACATCCACGACACAGGTTGTGCGACCTTGATGGACACATTCTCCTTTAATGGTCAGCACATCGTCGAGTTTTCCTGCCTTGAGGTAGTTGATAGAGGACTGGAGCGTCACTCCATCAAGCCCCAGAGATATGACCACCAAACCGCTGATCTGGTCGCAAAGGGTAAAGAGATAACCACCATGGGCATTGCCATAGTAGTTGAGCGACGAATCCACTACTTTTGTCGTTACTACAACGTGACCATCTCTCATTTTTTCAATTTCGTAATTTTCAAAGGCAGATATAGCGTCAAAATGAAAATCTTTCATCGTTTCCTCCTGATATTTCAAACGACACTATGATACTACTTTTTATAGGACTGTGCAAGGAGAAAGCTCCTAGTCTAGCAAAATTCCGACCTGCTCCACAAAGCGCATAAAGGCTGTCTGCCCTTGTTCTGTCTGCTTGTAGACTCCTGCATCCTCAAGCACACGAGCAAAGATAGCACCCACAGAGTCCTTGACGATTTCAAGGGCTTTTTCTTTATCTGTTAGGTCTGGATGTTGGGCTTTTAGTTGGTATGCCCATTCCTGATGATAATCGGCAACTGTCTCCCCTTCTCCCACTAGGTAGTTAGCGACTTGCTCCACTTCTTCTTTCAGACGTGGTGGCAAGATAGCCAAGCCCATGACCTCAATTAAGCCGATATTTTCCTTCTTGATATGTTGGACATCCTTGTGGGGATGATAGATGCCATCAGGATGTTCTGCAGAAGTCTGATTGTCCCTCAAGACCAAGTCCAACTCAAACTGACCGTTGCGTTTACGGGCAATCGGTGTGATGGTATGATGCGGTGTCCCATTACTTTCTGCCAAGACTTGCACCCTTGGATCTGAATACCGACGCCATTCCTGCAAAATCTTATCAGCCAAGTTGATCAAATCTTCTTTGGAATCCGAAGTCAAACGCAACACTGACATTGGCCACTTGACAATCCCAGCCTTGACCTGCTCAAAACCTGCAAATCGAAAGGTCTTTTGCAAGGGAGCCAATTCCATAGGAAATACGTGACGGCCTCCCTGATAGTGGTCATGAGTCAGAATAGAGCCACCCACAATCGGCAGGTCTGCATTAGAGCCAGCAAAATATCCTGGAAACTGCTCTACAATAGCCAGTAGACGCTCAAAACTCTGACGGCTAATCGTCATGGGACGATGCTGCCCATCTAAGAAAATACAGTGCTCATTAAAGTAAGCATAGGGCGAATACTGGAAGCCCCACTCCTGACCAGCCATTTCAAAACGGATAATACGGTGGTTACTGCGAGCTGGGTGGTTGACCCGACCATGGTAACCCTCATTCTCTAGACAAAGCTGACACTGCGGATAATTGCTAGCTTGCACCAACTTGGCTGCCGCAATCTCTTTCGGATCCTTTTCAGGCTTAGAGAGGTTGATGGTAATTTCAAGTTCACCGTAATCAGATGGAACACGATAAGCGATATTTTTAGCAATAGCCTTGAGTTTGATGTAGTCATTTTTCTGACTGAGTTGGTAAAAATCCGCTATCGCTTGCTCAGGAGAGTGGGCATAGGTTGCCCAAAAGTCACGATTAACCTGACTCGGACAAGGAGTCACCAAGTCCATCAGTTCAGCACCAAGGATTTCACGTGCAGTCTGACTATCCTCAATCATCTCTAATCGAACGGCTTCCTCAACCAGCTGGTCCTTGAGGTCAATCACTTTATCCAGATCCGTCTCAACTTCCAAAACACCGTCTCCCACTCGTGCCAAGACACGATTGGTCAGGTAGATTCGATCCATTTCCTCAAATGAACTTTCAGAAATGACATGTGTTACAAATTTATCTACTAAGGTCACCATAAAGCCTCCTTTTGACTAGTCAAGGACGCGAGTGCCACCTGCAACTTCAGCGATATAGAAACTTGGAGCGTATCCAACTACTTCCTCGTAGTGTTTGCCTACAGCTTCCTTAAAGGCATCAACAGCATCTTTTTGCACCAAGGCAATGGCACATCCGCCAAAACCTGCCCCTGTCATACGAGCACCTAGAACTCCTTCTTGTGCCCAAGCTGTGTGAACAAGAGTATCCAATTCCAAGCCAGTTACTTCATAGTCATGTTCTAGAGAAACGTGAGAAGCATTCATCAAACGACCAAATGTTTCCAAATCTCCTGCTTGAAGGGCTACTTGAGCTTTGAGGGTACGTTGGTTTTCAAGCACAGCATGGCGAGCACGTTTCAAACGATTTTCGTCTTTAATCAAGTAGCTATATTCATCAAAAGTCCACTCGTCTAATTCACCCAAGGTCTGAATATCTAAGGTAACTTGCAACTCTTCCACTGCTTTTTCACACTCAGCACGACGTTCATTGTATTTAGAGTCGGCCAATTCACGGCGTTTGTTGGTGTTCATGATAACAACGACATTGTCCTTCAAATCAAGTGGCACCAAGTCGTATTCTAAGGTGTTGGTATCTAGGTAAATAGCACGTTGGTCAGCCCCCATACCGATAGCAAACTGGTCCATGATACCAGAGTTGACTCCGATAAAATTGTTTTCTGTTTGTTTTCCGATTTTAACCAAATCCAAACGGTCTAATTTTAAGTCAAAGAGATGCTCAGCCACTACTCCTGTCAAAAGTTCCAAGGATGCTGAAGAAGACAAGCCAGCACCATTTGGGATATTCCCATAAACATAAAAATCAAAACCTTTGTCAATCACGTGCCCAGCTTCTTGTAAGAAATGAAGGACACCTTTTGGATAGTTGGTCCAGTTGTGCTCTTTTTCAAACTTGAGGTCAGCGAGAGGCACTTCGATAATACCCTTGTCCTCAAAGTTAGCTGAGTAGAAACGTAAAACTTGGTCGTCACGCTTACGAGCTGCACCGTAAGTTCCCAAGGAAATAGCAGCAGGAAAAACGTGCCCACCGTTGTAGTCTGTGTGTTCACCAATCAAATTGATACGACCTGGTGAAAAGAAAGTTTGGTCTGCTTCTTGACCAAAAACAGCAAGAAAGTCTTTGCGAAGCGCTTCAGCAGTAAGATGTTGTGTCATATGATTTCTCCTTTTACTGTTCGTTAAGCCACCTTAACGTGTAATCGTTTTCTTCTATTGTATCCAAGGGATTTCCCAAGGTCAATCCTTTTTACTAAAATTTTACTAAAATATCAGTAAAAAGCAGAAAAATATGATATACTAACCTTAAAAAAGGAGGATTTATGGCTACCTTAAAAGACATTGCACAGCTAGCCTCTGTCTCTATCGCGACCGTATCCCGCGTCCTCAACCGCGACCAGAGCCTATCTGTTACAGAAGAAACCAGACACCGTATTTTAACCGTTGCTGAAGAGCTGGGCTACACCAAACACCTCAAGACAGGCGAGTCCCACAAACCCAAGCAAAAGATTGCCATTATCCAGTGGGTTAGTGAACAAGGAGAGCTCGATGATCTCTACTACTACCAGATTCGCCTAGGCATAGAAAAAAGAGCCCAAGAACTGGATTACGATATCTTGCGCTATTTTAATGACCATCCTTTTACCCTAAGCGAGGAAGTGATTGGGATTCTCTGCATCGGAAAATTTAGCCGAGCTCAGATTTCTGCCTTTGAAGAATACCAAAAGCCTCTTGTATTTTTAGACAGTGATACTCTTTCACTAGGACATACCTGTATTATCACGGACTTCTATACAGCTGTGAAGCAAGTTATAGACCATTTCCTAAGCCAGGGAATGGACCATATTGGAATCTTGACAGCTCTCGAAGAAACAACCGACCAAGTAGAAATCATCCAAGATAAGCGCCTCGATAACTTCAGAGACTATACTCAATCTAAAGGTATCTATTATGAAGAACTGGTCTTTCAAGGAACCTTCACTGCCCAGTCTGGCTACGATTTGATGAAGGAGGCCATTCAGAACTTAGGTGATCAACTTCCACCAGCATTTTTTGCTGCCAGTGATAGTTTAGCCATCGGTGCCCTCCGTGCCCTCCAAGAAGCTGGAATCAATCTACCAGACCGCGTCAGCCTTATTTCTTTTAATGACACTAGCCTGACCAAGCAAGTTTATCCTCCCCTTTCCAGCATCACCGTCTATACCGAGGAAATGGGCCGTGCAGGCATGGATATTCTTAACAAGGAAGTCCTCCACGGTCGCAAAATTCCTAGTCTGACTATGCTAGGAACCAGACTGACATTGAGAGAGAGTACAAGAAATGATTAGAATTACAAAACGACCTCTAGCAAGGCTGTTTCTCTAATAATCTCTATGATTCCGCTCCAACTCACACCTTTCGCTTATGTGCTTGGTGACTTTCTAGGTCAGCATCAACTTCAATGGTAATATTTTGAAAGCCACAATCTTTGAGGAAAATTCGAATAGATTCTTTACAAGTTTCCATATGCTCCATCTCTTTTAAACAAACATGGACAATGGCATTTTTTTCCAAACCATCCATAGTCCAGAGATTAAGCTGATTGATACTAGCGACATGGTCCAATTCTGCTAAATCCGTCTTGATCTTCTGGATATCTACTCCTTCTGGCACTGCATCGAGGAATATCTTGAGCGTGCTCCAAAAACGTGGAAGGGCTTTTGACAGAATAAAGAAGGAAATAGCAAGAGACAAGAGCGGATCCAAGATATACCAATCGGTAAATCGAAGAATAATCGCCATTAGAATGACGGCCAACCAACCAAGAGTGTCTTCCAAAAAATGCAGGCTAAGAATTGACTCGTTCTTTGTTTTCCCCTTACGAACTACCAGACTTGCTAGCACATTAATGGCTACTGCAATGATTCCCAGCCAGAGTATGCCTTCCTCATTGACGGGTTGCGGGTGAACAATCTTTGTGACATTTTCCAAGATCACTAGGACAGACCCTATCATAAGAATCACAGCCGTTATCATGGCTCCTAAAAGGCTAAAACGCTTGTAGCCCAAGGTATAATGGCTGTCTTCTTCACGATTGGAGATACTTTCCAAAAAGGCTGAGATCCCAATAGCAATCGCATCTCCCAAGTCATGCACCGAGTCAGCAAGAACTGCACTGGACCCAAACACTCCACCAGCGATAAACTCGACAATGGCATAAGTCAAATTTAAGAAAAAAGCTAGCCAAACAGTATATTTTGCCTTCATATTTCTCATTCCTTTGTTATAATAGATTTATGAACATCTTGTTCATTATCATTATCCACTAAAACTCAAAGAAAGGATAGAAGCAAAAGGTCAGCTTTATTCAGTTCTGAACAATTTGCCTCAAGTGTCCATATGACTAACATTGACCGCCGTACTAGTAAAACAAAAAAAGCCATCTATCAAGCTTTTCTACAACTTTTGAACACTAAGGGCTACGAGGCCACTACTGTTCAGGATATTATTGATCTCGCAGATGTGGGACGTTCTACTTTTTACTGTCACTATGAGAGCAAGGAGCTGCTTCTGGACGAGCTTTGCCGCTACCTATTCCATCATCTTTTTGAAAGAGAGCAAGCCATTTCAACCGAAGATTACCTCGCCCACCTCTTTCTGCATTTTCAGAAAAATCAAGACCATATCACCAGTCTGCTATTCTCCAAGAATGACTACTTCCTCCGCCAACTCCAGAGAGAGTTGGAACACCACGTCTACCCCATGCTGGTTGATGATTTGAAAGAAGCACACCCAAGTCTGCCTGCTTCTTATCTCCAACACTTAGTTGTAACCAACTTTATCGAAACATTGACCTGGTGGCTCAAAAAAGGTCAAGACTTCACAAATCAGGAAGTTGTCCAGTTTTATCTAGACCTTCTCATTTCTAAAGACTAATACTCAATGAAAATCAAAGAGCAAACTAGGAAGCTAGCCGCAGGCTGTACTTGAATACGGCAAGGTGAAGCTGACGTAGTTTGAATTTGATTTTCGAAGAGTATAAATACAGACTAGAGCTCAGTTGCCTTATGCCCAGGCTACTGAGTTTTTATTTTTTCGACAATAAAAGAGGACCTACTGATCCTCTTTTTCATCATCTCGAATCCTTGATTTTCAACATTATCTATTTTAACCGAAAACTCAAAACAGTACTTTCAAACTTTTTTATTAGTTAGGTAAATCAGTATTCTGCTTAGCAGCCTTGCTCCACTGGTACCATCCAACTAGACTGTTAATGAGATAAATTAGATATTTCCCTTGGATTTGCAGGCTTTCTCCCCACCAGAGATAGATTGAAAAGACATTAGTAGCTGCCCAGAATATCCACTGTTCACGGTAAACAGCTGTCATGAGGATTTGCCCTACTCCATTGGTCGCATCAGTGATGGAATCGCGATAAGGACGATTAGCACCAATAGACTGATAAATGAAGCCAAAGGCCAACCACCAAAGAACACTAATGGAAAGATACTTGGTCCAACCCTTTCCGTCCAGCTTACGCGCGACAAACTCCTGCTTTTCCTTCTTAAACTGTGCTTGGTAGATCCACACTAGAAGTCCAATTGGCTGCATGACTGTGAAGTAAAGTGTTGTCAGCACCTCACCATAAAAGCCTTTCTGTAGGGCCAAAATAAGATAAATAACAGAGTTAATCAAGCCAAAAAGATAATTACTTGCCCGACCTTCCGATACAAAGATAACACAGATAATCCCAGTTAGGCTACAAATCATCCCAATCCAGTCAACAATACGGTGTTCATAAATCAACTCCAGCCAGAGAGGGAAACTTCCTAAAACTAGCAAATAAAGCCACTGGGCAAAACTGCGATGGGCAAAGAGGTCATCCCAAATAGCCTTCATAGTTCCTGAAAATCCTAAATCAGACATAGCCGTAACCATACGACGGTAACCACCTGACATTTCACCTAGGGTTGTTTTGATATTCTCAATTTTCTTTTGCAAATAAGTATGCATCATTTCTCCTTTTGTTTTTAAAGAGCCGTGTCTGGATAGACTTTCGGACGCAACGCTCTATTATATATCTACTGAACTGTCTATACACAAGATTTCCATCCTTAGTCGACATGAGCTGGAAATCTTTATTTGTTAAGTAGTTCACAAAACATTATACACCTATTTTGTGAATAGTCAAGTGTATTTACAGTAAAATTTAAAAAATCCTGAAAATTTTCTCTTTCTTTCCATTTTAAGTGACATTCAGTAATTATCACATCAAAAAAGCCCAGACGAAATTGTCTGAGCATTCTTCTATATAATCGTTTAACCAAGTTGAGCTTAGCTTTTCAAGCTATTTCTTCAACAAACCTTGTTCTTGTAGAAATTCCTTGGCTACTTGCTCTGCTGACTTGCCTTCAACACCGACTTGGTAGTTGAGCTGGCTCATCTGGCTTTCAGTAATTTTACCAGCCAATTTATTGAGAACTGTTCCCAACTCTGGATGTTTCTTGAGAAGAGCTTCTTTCATCAGTGGAGCCCCTTGATAAGGTGGGAAGAGTTGCTTGTCATCTTCCAAGACCTGTAAATCATAACGCGCCAACTCTGCATCGGTCGAATAGGCATCTGTGATTTGAATATCGCCTGACTGAATAGCCTGATAGCGAAGGGCTGGCTCCATGGTTGCCACATTGAGATTGAGACCATACATTGATTGCAAGCCCTTATTTCCATCTTCACGGTCATTAAACTCAAGTGTAAAGCCTGCCTTCAACTGCCCTTCCACTTTTTTCAAGTCCGAAATGGTCTTCAAGCCATATTCTTGAGCAATCTTTTTCGGAACAGCTACAGCATAGGTATTTTGATAAGACATGGGTTTGAGATAGGCTAGATGATCCTGTTTGGCAATACCATCACGCGCTACCTGATAAACTTGCTCTGGCTCATGGCCCGCTTTCGGTGATGGTTGAAGCAAACTTTCAGTCACCGTACCAGTAAATTCAGGATAGATATCAATATCCCCCTTTTTCAGAGCTTCATAGAGGAAGCTTGTTTTCCCAAAATTCGGTTTAACAGTCGCAGTCATACTGGTGTTTTCTTCAATCAGTAACTTATACATATTGGCCAAAATTTCTGGTTCCGGTCCCAATTTCCCAGCAATCACCAAATTTTCTTTCTCTTTTTGAGCTAAGAGGGCTGGACTATAAGATATACCAAGTAATATGGTCACCAAGGCAAAACCAGAAAAAATCGTCCGCAATTTTGCTTTTTCCATCACTTTTAGTAGGAAGTTAAAGGCAATAGCCAGCACTCCTGAAGAAAGGGCCCCAATCAAAATCAGACTGGCATTATTACGGTCAATTCCCAAAAGGATAAAGGAACCTAGCCCCCCTGCCCCAATCAAGGCCGCCAAGGTTGCCGTACCGATAATCAAGACAGCTGCCGTCCGAATCCCAGACATCATAACAGGCATGGCAAGTGGAATTTCAAACTTCTTGAGACGCTCCCATCTGGTCATCCCAAAGGCAATCCCAGCCTCTTGCAGACTCGGATCAATTCCCTTGAGTCCAGTGATGGTATTTTGCAAAATCGGAAAGATCGCATAGATCACTAGAGCTGTCAAAGCCGGCAAGGTTCCAATTCCCATCAAGGGAATGAAGAGCCCCAACAAGGCCAGAGACGGGATGGTCTGGAAAATCCCTGCAATCTGCAAAACCCAATCTGCCAACTTCTCATGATAGCGAAGATAAACAGCCAAAGGAATCGCGATAAAAATAGCTAGTAACAGGGTCAAAAGTGACAACTGCAAATGTTGAGATAGAGCTGTCAACCAATCACTAAAACGATCCTGAAAAGTTGCAATTAAATTAGTCATGAACACTACCTCCAAACAAGTCTGCTACAAATTCTGTGGCAGGAGCTTTTAAAATCGTCTCAGGGTTCGCCACCTGGCGAATCTCTCCATCCTGCAAGACAGCAATACGGTCCGCCAATTTCAAAGCTTCATCCGTATCATGGGTTACAAAAATCGTTGTCATCCCAAACTCTTTATGCAATTCTTTAGTCAGAACCTGCAACTGTTTTCTCGAAATAGCATCCAAGGCTGAAAAGGGTTCATCCATGAGGAGAATCTTGGGCTGACCAATCATAGCACGGACAATACCAACCCGTTGCTGTTCCCCACCAGATAGTTCACTAGGTAAGCGATGCCCATACTCAGCTACTGGTAAACCAACCTTGGCCAAAAGCTCTTCTGTTTTCTTAGCAATTTCTTCCTTAGTCCAGCCCTTCATCTCAGGAATCAGGGCAATATTTTCCGCGACCGTTAGATTAGGAAATAGAGCAATAGCCTGTAAAACATAACCAGTAGAAAGACGAAGTTCACGCTCATCATAATCTTTGATGCGTTTGCCATCCATATAAATATTTCCATCAGTTGGCTCCAAAAGGCGGTTGACCATCTTAATCATGGTTGTCTTACCGGATCCAGAAGGTCCAACTAAAACCATAAATTCCCCATTCTCAATCCGTAAATTGACATCTCTCAAGACATCTTTTTCTGTGTAGCGCAAGGCTACATTTTTGTATTCAATCATTCTGTATCCTCAATTTAAAACTTCCCTCGATTGGTCAAGTCTTCTACCTTAGGCATGACTTCCTTATTGTCCCAATGTTCCACAATTTTCCCGTTTTCTAGACGGAAGATATCGTACCGGGCATAGGCAACTCCATCAATCTGAGTCTGACCATAGCTAACCACATAGTTTCCTTGTCCTAAGAGTTGGAAAACAAAATCAAAAGTGGCCTTTACTTATAAACAGCTAATTTGCTCCATTTTAATCCTCATTTTCCTCCTCTTTCAGATTAGCCAAAATTCTTTCTTGAAAGGCTTCAAACTGACGAATTTCTTCCTCTGAAAATCCTTTGTAAAAGATCGTATCCAATTTCTGACTGACATGATGCCCTACTTCTTTCTGAGACTGCCCCAACTCTGTTAAAACCAAATACTTCTTACGCTTATCTTCTCCACATGGACTAACGGTTACAAGATTTTGTTCCTCTAGTTTTTTAATCATCGTCGTCAGTGTATTATTAGCAAGTCCAGTCGCCAAAGCAATATCTGTCGCAGTTGCGCAGCCAGTTTCACTATTCCATAAAACCGCTAAAATCTTCCCCTGTTCACTACGATAAAGAGCTTCAGGATCTTGGCTCAGTAACTTTTGAAAAATCCGCCCATTCAACAAACGAATATGATGGGCTACCAAATGACTATCTTTCATAACACCTCCAATTTATTTCGATATCGAAATGAATAAAGCAATTATAACACTCATTATTCTAACTGTCAACTATTTCGACTTAGAAATAATTTTTCCCTGTAAAAAAATCTCCCACCCAAGGTAGAAGATTTCAATCTTATAAAACTTAATCCGTCATGTCCGATACCAACGTTCGATGCTCCAACGGAATACTGCACATAACTAGCAAGAAAATGAAACCTGACTGAATCCAGAAGAGGGCCAAGTCAAAGATTCCATGCACAGCAACCACTGTAAGGAAAGACAGATAAAGACCGATAATCGGACGTTTCCCCGACTCCTGACTCATATCCATCATCAAGCGAACAGGAGCAACAGAAGACAAAACTAATAAAATAGTCCCCACAATTCCGTAACTCAGAATCGTATCAATATAAAGACTGTGAGCATGTTCATGATAAGGAGCATTTATCCGAGGATAAGAGTGCATGTAGGTCAATGGCCCCTCACCCCAAAAAGGATTTTGCTTAAACAAGGCCATCCCAGCATCCCAGATAGAAATGCGTTCTTCCATAGAAGAGTCTAAAGTCCCCATCCGAACTCCCAGATCACTAGAAAAGAGGAAACTCAAGCCAATCGCGAAGACTCCAATACTGAGCCAAAAGGCCTTCCAGTTTTTAATGGTCGTAAAGAGATAAATAATGGCTCCAGCGATAATAGCAGGAAAGGCAGTTCGATTTTGCGTAAAATTCAATCCAAAGAGATTCACAAAGCCTGCAAACACACAGAATACTTTCAACCAATTCAACTTTGTCGTTGTAAACAGATAGAAGGCAATCATGATACAGAAACAACAAATAATTCCATAATAATTAGGATTAAAGAAGGTCACTTCTGCCCGATTCTGATGCCATACCTGCATATTGGGTGACAGAAAAGCATAGTTAAATTTCTTTACAATTTGGAAATGTTCTAAACTTGCAAAAGCAGCTGACAAAACGCTACCAAACAAGACGAGTTGCAAAATCAATCGAAAGAATTTATGTGATAAAATCGACTGATAGTGCAAAAAGAAAACAGTAAATAGAAAAATTCCTACTGAAGCCACAAGACCCATCCAATTTTGTGCAAAAATGGATATCACAGTACTATAGCCAAGAAAAAGAAGCAGCATCGGATGCTCCCCCATTTTCTGAAGAATACTTTTCATATCTCCTGTAAAAATCAAACTGATAATATATAAACAGAATAAAACTACAAAAAGATAAAAGGGTAAAAAGATACTCAGGATAATTCCCAATAAAATCATCTCTTTACTAGACAACCCTTTCAGCTTTTCAATAAAGCCTATTGATTTCAAAATGAATCCTTTCTCTCCAAATCAGCTAATTCAGATAATAGTAAGCTACCCTTTATTGTACCACTTTTTTAGCAATTTGAAAACAAAGGAAACGATTCCTAGGTAAAAAAGGGAGAAAAAATACTGAGATTTCAAAACTCAATCTTAGTGATTGCATTTTCTCTAAGAAAATCATGCCGTAAATAGTAGGCATATGTTAAAATAGTAGTAATAAAATATAGATTAGGCGCAACTATCCAAACTAGATTCAAATCATATACTATTCTTAAAGAAAGGCAACACTATGAAATCCTACCAAGCTGTCTACCAAATCCTATCTAAAGAAACCGACTATATCAGCGGAGAAAAAATTGCGGAAGAACTATCCCTAAGCCGAACATCAATTTGGAAAGCCATCAAGCGGCTAGCACAAGAAGGCATTGAAATTGATAGTATCAAAAACAAAGGATATAAACTGATGAATGGTGACCTTATTCTTCCAGAGATTCTAGAAGAAAATCTTCCAATTAAAGTCAGCTTTAAATCCGAAACAAAATCAACACAACTAGATGCAAAAGAAGCAATTGATCTAGGGAATGAAGCAAATACCCTCTATCTAGCTTCCTATCAAACAGCAGGCCGAGGTCGTTTTCAACGTTCCTTCTACTCACCACAAGGTGGCATTTATATGACACTCCATCTTAAACCCAATCTCCCCTATGATAAATTACCATCCTACACACTACTTGTAGCAGGAGCTGTCTACAAAGCCATTAAGAACCTCACTTTAATAGATATCGACATAAAATGGGTCAATGATATCTACCTAAACAATCATAAAATTGGAGGAATCCTTACAGAGGCCATGACTTCTGTAGAAACAGGCTTAGTCACAAATATCATTATTGGAGTAGGAATCAACTTCACTATTAATGATTTCCCACAAGAATTAAAAGAAAAAGCTGCTAGCTTATTTAACGCACCAGCACCTATAACAAGGAATGAATTAATCATAGAAATCTGGCGTGCTTTCTTCGAAACACCAGCAGAAGAGCTATTATACCTATACAAAAAACAGTCCTTCGTTCTAGGAAAAGAAGTGACTTTCACACTAGATCAAAAAGACTACAAGGGGCTTGCTAAAGACATCTCTGAAAGTGGTAAACTTTTAGTTCAATGTGATAACGGAAAAGAAATCTGGCTAAATAGCGGAGAAATTTCACTAAAGAGTTGGAAGTAGTAATAAACAAGCACAAGCAAAATCGACAATATGTAATTGATTGAAGTTAGATTAGTACGTCGTGACTGCTAAAACATTTTTAGAATTTAATTTGATTTTCCTAATCGATTTGTTCATATCTTATTTCAATCTACTATATAAAGATTTTAGCTTTTCTGCAGCCCACTACAGTTGACAAAGAGCGAAAAAAAACTTCAGATAAGTAATCCAATTAAGTTTTACAAATCTGAAGTTTTATTCTACTATTATTAAAAATACAAAAAAAGAGTTATAAACTCTCAATAAAACGGAGAATAAGGGATTCGAACCCTTGCGCCAGTTACCCGACCTAACGATTTAGCAAACCGTCCTCTTCAGCCTCTTGAGTAATTCTCCAATTAATGGGCACGAGTGGACTCGAACCACCGACCTCACGCTTATCAGGCGTGCGCTCTAACCACCTGAGCTACGCGCCCAAGTTAAAAACTTGGTAATTTGAACAAAGTTCAAAGCGGGTGACGAGAATCGAACTCGCGACAACAGCTTGGAAGGCTGTAGTTTTACCACTAAACTACACCCGCATACCTACTATAAGTAAAAATGGCGCGAGACGGAATCGAACCGCCGACACATGGAGCTTCAATCCATTGCTCTACCAACTGAGCTACCGAGCCTTATTGCGGGAGCAGGATTTGAACCTACGACCTTCGGGTTATGAGCCCGACGAGCTACCGAGCTGCTCCATCCCGCGTTAATACAAAAGGAGGATGTGGGATTCGAACCCACGCACGCTTTTACACGCCTGACGGTTTTCAAGACCGTTCCCTTCAGCCGGACTTGGGTAATCCTCCATACTATTCAAATGGACCTTGTAGGACTTGAACCTACGACCACTCGGTTATGAGCCGAGAGCTCTAACCAGCTGAGCTAAAGGTCCAACAAGATCATTATAGCGGCGAAGGGGATCGAACCCCCGACCTCCCGGGTATGAACCGGACGCTCTAGCCAGCTGAGCTACACCGCCATATATCGGGAAGACAGGATTCGAACCTGCGACACCTTGGTCCCAAACCAAGTACTCTA